>JAAYMO010000104.1 GCA_012521375.1 Clostridiales bacterium | reverse complement strand
ATAAGTCATACCTTTTACCATCTCTGTATATAAGTTCCCTATATATGCCTTCTTTTACAAAACCTAATGTTTCATACAAAGCTATGGCAGCATCATTGTAGCTGATTACATTCAACTGTATTCTATGAAAATTCAATTCATTGAAACCAAAATCTAAAAGTAAATCCAAAGCTTCTTTGCCATATCCTTTTCCTCTCGCCTCCATATCTCCTATTCCTATAAAGGTAGTCGCTACCCCGTTAGTCCATTGTATTTCATCAAAACCTACAATTCCTATCAATTTATCAGAATCTAATATCCTTACTGCAAATATAAGTTTTTCATCAGAACTATCATAGTACTCAAGAAGCTTTATCATATCTTTTTGAGATTTGGGTATAGCTGGTATCATGTCATAATGTCTTAAAAATTCTACATTATTAAACCAATGATGCATTATATCTAAATCACAAGTTTCTAAAGCGTCTAATTTTAAATGTTTACCTATCAATAGACTCCTCATTACTACCTCCACAAATATCTACCATATATTTTTTCTCTAGCTTTATAGGATCATAAGCCAGCTTAGCCCTTCTAAGACCAGGTATGCCTATATCTTCTTCTCTGTTGATGTATTTAACATTTTTTAAATATAGCTCAGCAAACGTTCTGTTTATGAATGCATAAATGCCATTATAAATTGTATCTCCTTTCTCAATATGAATTATAGCCATGTTCTTATTTACAATCTCTCCTATTGTAAAGCCTGCTATCACATCATTTACGTAGACAGCCATACCAAGACCATTAAGAATATCAAGATTATGAATTATATCATTTATTCCTTCTAATTCACACTCAAGTTGATAATTCTTGGGTTGATTATTAAACCAATCCTCAGCAAATCTCAGACAATCATTTATAACCTTATGGCTGGAAATATCCTCTACTCTATATTCATAATTGTTGACAAATTGGTTGTATTGACTTTTTCTTTTTCTTAACTTATCACCGTTAAGCTTTATCAATTTTTCAGTTTCATATATATAATCAAAATTCTTTACATCTTGATAATACTGCACATCTTCTCCAAATAAATTCCTCAGTTCTTCTAAAAAAGGCTCTTCAACATCTGAAAACAAAACTTTCATATTTTTGTTTTTCTTTTTATACTCCATAAGTTCCATCACAATATCTTTTAGATTGTCACGGGTATAGCCAATTGGCTGCATGAATATTGTCCCTTTACCTTCCTCAGTTTTTTTTACTATTAATACATCATGAAGCAAGGTATATTCTACATTGCAATACTTTCTCCAAAGATAAAGATTCAAAAAAGAGTATTCATATGTATTAAAGTTATAATCTCCCAAATATTTTTTGAATAGATCCCTATCATCTAATTCTAGAGTCTTAAAATGAAGCAACTATATCACCCTTTTAAAATATTTACTTAATAAATTATATTAAATCCTTCTCTGCTTTATCAATATTATACCAGTAATATAGCTAAAAGGATACATAAACTACTTGAAACTTTAAGACTTATCCATTTTATTGCAATAATAATCATATTTATCTATTTAAATTTATAATATATATTGAATATTATTTAGATAGGAGGAGTTATTTTGTTATCCAGTGAAGAATTTATAAGAATTTCCCTGGAAATAAACCTTTTCTTTCAAAGAATAATGAAGGAACATCTATTCTTTATAGAAATAAATTTGCAGCCAGTTCAATCTTCATTTATCGCAAAGGCAAATGAGTTGAAATTGAGATTTGAACGGCTTTTAGAAGAAACAGTAATTCATGCTAATGGAATAATAACTAAAGATACGTTTGAATCAAACGAGTTCGTAACCCCTTACACTTTGAAAGCAGAAGAATTAAATTCCAAATTAACTGGTGCCAGTATCAACATAGGAATTACTAAAGCTGAACTTGGATTAGCAAATACAAAAAATTCCGATTGTGAAGCAAGATTGGAAAGTATAGTATGGGATTTAAACAATAGATCTATAAATGCTCTTAAAGAAGTGATTGCATATAAGAAAAAATTACTAGATTTGGTATCAGAATGCAAAATATTTATCACTTTATATGATGAAATGTTAGAACATGTTACTGAGGAAGCAGAATATTATTTAAAATTATTACAATCTCTCCAAAAAAGAAAAATTATTAGAAAACCTCTATGTGAAGGGCTTAATTTCTGGAATCATATTATGAGTGAACATGCTGAGTTTATTGATGGGATGTTAGATCCGACAGAAGATGCTCTAAAAAAAGCTGTCAAAACCTTTGCTGTAGAATTTGAAAAATTAGTTAAGGATTGCATCACTTCAGCAGAAAAGGATATGCTTCAAAAAAGTCTAAAATCCACAGAAAACATTAAAGACTTCAAAGGGAAATCCACCGAAGGATTATTAGCATGTAAAATCAAATCCATAATACCGCCACTTTTAGCAGACCACGTGCTTCGTGAGGCAAATCACTATTTAAGAATATTGATGGCATTAGATTGATAAAATAAACCCATCATATTATCACTAGTACATAAATTATAAAAAAAGGAAGCAACATGCTTCCTTTTTTTCAGCTATGGTGGACTTGAAGGGATTCGAACCCTCGACCCCCTGAATGCCATTCAGGTGCGCTCCCAGCTGCGCCACAAGCCCATTTTTTCACAAAAATTAGTCATGACAATATATATATTAAATTATTTAAAATGATTTTGCAACTATTTTATTTAATTTTATCGTTCCATATTTTCCATTTTACCTTATAGAATTAAAAGAACTGCTAAAACTATATTTCCTACTGCTCAGATAATAACATTTTTGCGTCGATACCAGTGTTTATTGTAACATGTTTTTATTTATATTAAGAAAATATACGTAAATTTAAATGAAATTTTCTCTAACAAATGTTACAATTTCTATAAAGGCAATTCGATATCAATTCCTAAAGGTAGGTGACATTATGAAAATATTGGTTGTTGATGATGAACCAGCTATAGTAGATTTAATAACCCTTAATTTACAATTAGAAGGTATTGAATCAGTTTCATGCAATAATGGTATAGATGCTATTGAATTGGCAAAATCACAAAATCCTGATCTTATTCTTCTGGATATCATGATGCCGGAAATGGATGGCTTTCAAGTATGTAAAATACTTCAAGATTTAAACATACCTATAATACTTTTGACTGCGAAAAATTCTATTAAAGACAAGCTTCATGGTCTTGAATTAGGAGCTGATGATTATATTACCAAACCTTTCGATAGCAGGGAACTGATTGCACGAATAAAAACTGTTTTGAGGAGAGTAAATAAATATAGCAATAAAGAAGAAACAGTTATAAAGGCGGGACCCATATCAATAAACATAAAAGAAAGAAAAGTTCATATAGATGAAAATGAGATTTTTCTTACTCCTAAAGAATATGACCTATTGCTATTCTTTATTGAAAATGAAAAAATAGTTTTTTCAAGGGAAAACTTACTAGAATCCGTATGGGGATATGAATACATGGGTGACAGTAGAACCGTAGACATCCATATACAACGCTTAAGGAAAAAACTTGGACGATACAGTAAATTTATTAAAACTGTATTTTCCATAGGTTATAAATTTGAGGTGAGTTATGAAGCTTAAATATAAAATATTAGCTTTAAATGTGGCTGCATTGTTCATTATGCTTATGATATTAGGACCTATTATAATAAAAACTGCTGATAATTATAATCTTTTAAACATTTTAAATTATCTTCAAAGTCAAGGTGACTACAGTACTTTTTATATTGAACAATATGTATTAAATAAAGCCAGCAATATTTTTGAAGTCCCCAGCATAATGGAAAGTGATTCATCCTATCTATGTTCATATCTAAACAAGAATATAAAAAGTCGGGTACAAATCTTCTATGGCAACCGACTATTAGGCGATTCTGAAGAAATATTAGAAGAAAACATAACTATACGTCCAGAAGTAGCAGAAACATTTAAGGGCAACAAAGCTTATATAATAACTAAAAATAAAAACCGTATCCTTTATTATGCTACTCCATTGAACATAGATAACAGATACAACTATTCTTTAGCTTTCATCTATGATCTCAAAGATGCAGATAATATGAAGGCACAAAATATCAGTATGTTCATTGTAACTGGTATTTTGGCTGCCTCCTTATCAGTATTTTTTAGCATAATAATCTCTGGAAAGATAACTAATCCGATCAATGATTTAACGAAATCAGCAAAATTGTTATCTCAAGGAAATCTTGAACAAAAAGTTAAAGTATCAAGCAATGATGAAATCGGTGAGTTAGCAAATAATTTTAATTATATGGCAAAAAGTCTTCGCAATATGATAAATCAACTAAAAGATGAAAAAGACAAACAAAAAAATTTCTTTGACAATTTTACCCATGAAATACGAACACCTTTGACAACAATACTGGGTTACTCAGAACTCCTCTGGAAAACTGACGACATAGATGTTAAGGACAAAAGTCTTTTTCACATTACATCTGAAGGAAAAAGGATGCTGGACATGATAGAAAAATTATTGGAACTATCAAGATTAAAGCGTTTCGATTTTCAAATAAATAAATGTGACACTAATTTAAAGGTTGTTATAGAAGAAGTATGTGATTCTATACAATATAAACTTCGCAGATATAATATAGATCTGAAATTAGAATTAGAAGATTTATCTGCTTATGTAGACCCAGACCTGTTTAAGCAAATAATTATCAATATACTTGATAATAGTATAAAATATAGTGAAACTTCATCTATTGATATAACGCTTCATAATAAAAATGGGATAAAACTTAGAATAAAAGATTATGGTATAGGCATTGAACCTGAAACCTTGGAAAATATTTTTGAACCCTATTATAAAGGGGATAAATCAAGAAGCAGCAGCATTGAAGGATGGGGTCTTGGACTTTCAATAGTAAAAGAAATAATAGACAAACATGGAGCTAAAATTGAAATAGCCAGTGGTAAGAATAAAGGCACCGAAGTGGTGATAACTCTATGAAAAAGTAGGAGGAAACCTTATGAGAAACTTTATTGTTTTATTGCTATGCTCTATGGTATTATTCTCATCATGTTCTATTAAGGAAAACCAATTAGTAATCATAAATGATTCTGATAACAGTAAGAATAAACCATCTGCAAAACTTAAAGATTGGCAAATAGAAACTGTATCACAAAAAGCACTTATAGAAAAAAATAAACAAGTAATAGAAAAAATTGACAAAGATATAGTTCCATTAGCTATATCCCCTGATTACGAAACAGTTATTTGCTATAAAAGCATTAAGGATGATAATGCAGATACCATCAATAATATGATAATAGCCGGCAATATGGTGCAAAAAATGGAATTATTCATATACAATACAACCAATGGTGCATATAAGAGTTTAGGCCAGTTTATGTCTATAAAGAGTTTTCAGTTTGATCAAGAAGGAAAACAATGGGCCTTTATAGACGGAGATAATAATGTATATATTTATAATCTGGAAAATGAACGATTGAATAAAGTGATTGAAAAACATAATTATAGAGACTTTAATACCATATGTTGGTCTAGAGATTCAAAAAGATTGATGTTTGATAACAGGATGATATTTGATATTGCGTCTAAAGAATTTGTATCCATTGCTGCTGATAGTTATACACCTTTCATAAGGATGGAATTCAGCAATAATACATTCATAACAGAAATGAAAAATAATAAGTATGAAAATATTATTGCTCTATATAACTTTGATAATAAAACATATACCCAAATAGCTGACGGTTATTACAAAGATTCGGATAACACTAATTTATTATATACAATGGATTTGATGCAAGGATTAAAGATTGTAAATCTAAAAACTTTAGAAAGTAAAACCATTGAAGAAGGCCCTGTTTATTGTGCTAATTTACTTAAGTCAACAGGAGAAATAATATATACAACTTTGAATTCTAGCTTCGATGATGAAATATATTTATTAGTAAAAATAAATCCAGAAACTATGGTTAAACAAGTTTTTCCATTATGCACTCCTACATTTTATTTGAGTCCTGCTGAAGATAAGTTATATTTTATAACCAATTATAGTGAAAATTCAATAATAATAGATCTGGAAACATATAGAGTTGATAAAATAATTAATAAAACCGACGATGAGGATTTAAGAGAAATAAAATCTGTTGTACTAAAAATGTTTCTCTTAGATTATAACTTTCAAGGTAATTTTGAAGAATACGAAGTTGAAGCGAAAAAAATATATACGAATACCGATTGCCCTGTTCCACAAGAAGCTTTAAACAATAAGCTTACAGACTTTAAGCGTTTTAACACGCCTTTGCCAAGTTTTCAAAAGGAAGAATATATTCCACCCGATTTAAAGCTTTACAGCATAAATATTAAGAATAATAGAGCTTCAATAAATATAGGACGATTCTTTGTAAATTCCATTGAATTGATTAAAATTGATAACAAATGGTATATCACCGGTTTTTCTACTCATCCTGAATCAAAAGAGGTAGCGCAAATAAGAAGTATTGTTCAGAAACATATCAATGATATAATGTCAGGCAACAAAAAAGAAGCCTTGAAATATTGGGATGAAAAAGAAGATAGTGAGCATATAGAAAACAACCGAAATATTATAGAAAACTTGATAAACAATAAAGATAAATTAGTCATAGAAGTTGGTGAAACAGAACTTTGGGCAATGAGTGAACCACATAGGGCAGAATCACCTAGCTCAGCTACTGAAGCCCGTACTAAAATAATAATAAAAGATGGGAAAAATATTATTAAGTATAAGATAGTTCTTTCTAGAATATATTGGGATGAGTTTATTATAAAAACATGGGATACTGATCCATTGAGTGTATCCCAGCTCTATTGATCAAAAGCAGGGCCCATCAAGCTATGATGAGTCCTGCTTTATCAAATGATGCTTTCATTTTTTCAATTACTTGTAACAGTGGTTCATATTCCTCATAGAACACTATTACTATATCACCAGGTTCTGCATTTGCAATGGCAATTTCAAAAGCTTTGGTCTCAGATAACTCTATAGTAATTTCTGACTCTGGAATTCTTCCTAATCGACAACCTCTTTTTAATAGTTCTGCTATTTCTCCTGGCTTTCTATTTCTTTTGTCTTTATCTTCTTTAATATAGACTCTATCAAAACAGTTGCCGCATATCTCACCAATTGATATTGTGCTTGAATCTGTACGGTCTCCTGGCACACCAATTACTCCTATTAGCCTTTTTTTCTTCATAGCTTTAAGAGAGTTTAGTATGTTTTTATAACCATCTATATTGTGAGCGTAATCAATAATCACTTTAACTCCGTTGACATCGAACTGATTGAATCTGCCTGGATTATGCTTTTGACTACATTCAAAAGTAGAAAGACCATATACGATGTTCTCAATTTCTATACCTAAACCATAAGCGCCAGCAGCTGCTGCCAAAGCATTATATATATTATGTTTTAATATCCCACCCATTGTAGCAGGTATTTGCTCTATAGCCATAATGGCTGAAGCTTCTTTGCCTTTACATATATACAGATTCTCTTCATCAACATAAAAACCGATGCCGCCCTTATTAATATGATTTATTAAATACTCATTATTAGGATTAGTGGAGTACAATATAAGATTTGACTTGACTCTGTCCTTAATCATCATACAGTATTCATCATCTGCATTTAATACAGCATAACCGTCCTTTTTCACCGCTTCAATAACCAATGATTTGACAAATGCTAAATCTTCCATATTTTCTATTCCATCAATTCCCAAATGGTCTTCCTGGATATTAGTGATTAAACCAACATCTGCTAGGTCATAACCTAAACCCTTATTGACAATACCTCCTCTTGCTGTTTCCAGTACTGCATAATCCACCCTTTTATCCATTAATACAGCTCTTGCACTTACAGGTCCAGTATTGTCTCCTTTTCTCATACATTCTTCATTGAAATACACACCATCCGTATTAGTCATACCTACGTTATATCCCATATTTCTTAATATATGAACTATCATTCTTACAGTAGTTGTTTTACCATTTGTTCCTGTTACAGAAATAATAGGAATACTTGCTTTCCTTGCATCAGGACATAATAGCCTTATTATTTCACCTGCTACATTTCTTCCCTTGCCTTGGCTTGGGAAATGATGCATTCTTATTCCAGGAGCAGCATTAATCTCAATAACTGCCCCATTAGCTCTATCTAAAGGTATACTTATATCGCTTACTGTTATATCTACACCTGCTATATCAAGCCCGATAACTTTCGCTGCCATAACAGCTAAATTTGCATTAACTGGATGCACATTCTCTGTAACATCAATGGCTATTCCGCCTGTGCTAAGATTATCATTTTCTCTTAAATATACTATCTCATCTTTTTTAGGTACGTATTGTAATGTTTTATTCTGCTTTTTCAGATAAGCCTCAACTATCTTATCAACAACAATCTTTGTTAGAGGCTTTTCATGGTCTTCACCTCTCAATGGGTTTTCACTATTCTCTTTTTCTATCAATTCCTCAATGGTTCTAATCCCATCCCCGATAACATGGGCAGCTAATCTAAGAGATGCAGCCACCATTTTATCTCCAACAACCAAAAGCCTGTAATGCTTTCCCTTAATAAATTTTTCTACTAGTATCGTATCTTCATACTCAGAAGCTATTTTATAAGCATTTAATACTTCTTCTGGTGTCTTTAAATTTATTGATACTCCTATTCCATGGCTTCCATAATTAGGTTTTATAACCACAGGAAAACCTATAGTCATACAATATTGCAACAACTCTTTTTCATTTCTAACAACCTTTCCTTCTGGTACGGGTATCCCATACTCAGACATTAGAGTTTTGGCTAAATTTTTGTTACATGCTATATCTACAGCTATGCAAGTTGAATTATCTGATAATGTAGCTTGTATTCTTCTACTATTTTTTCCATAGCCTAATTGAAGCAAACTTCCATCGCCTATTCTGATTACTGGAATTCCTCTTTTCTCTGCTTCTCTCTTTATCATGGATGTGCTTACTCCCAAGTCTGTCCTGATACATCTAGATTTTAATTCTTTCATCTCTTTATCAAAATCAAATATCTTTCCTTCCACAAAAAAATTAATCATGTCAACAGCAATTCTTCCGCATTCTAAACCTGCCAATTCATTTGTATAGCCATAAATCACATCATATATTCTGTCATTTTCGACTCTATATGCTTTACCAAAGGCTATGTCATAACCTAAAATATTTTGCAATTCTATAGATATATGTTCTATAACATGAGCAAGATAAGTACCTTCCTGAAGTCTCTCTACAAAACCCCCTTCATATCCTCTTGAACAACTGTGTTTTTTCAAGCCTGGGAGAGTATTAAGCAGATATTCGTTCAATCCTTCAATACATTTTGTAGGTGTATCAAAGAGGTCTTGTAGATCTACCACCATTTTCACAACAGGTTTATGACTATATATATTTCTACCTTTGTAAGCATAACTGCTTATGATTTTCACTTTTTATCCTCCTCAATCTTTAAGTTCTTGCCTATGTCATCATCTTTTTGTATTATTCCCTGTTTTGTTATCAGATTAAACCCATAACCTTCAGGAAACACATGAATTTTTACATTGGTAATAGCCAAAGGCTCTTCGGAATTTTGTTCCGAAGTATTTGTGAAAGTTATATCTCTGCCATCTATTACTGTAACCACGCCTGATCCTACAACTCTAAAAGTTTGGTTCCCATCAACAATCGCAGCTGTATCTTCGTCAATACCTAAACCTATAATCCCAGGATTTTGAGCTATAGCAGCTAACAGCCTTCCCATCCTCCCTCTCTGGTTGAAATGTTGATCTATTATGACTCCTTGAAGAAGACCCATTCCTGGAGCCATTTTTAAAGTGCATTTTCTCGGTGCTTCATCATCCTTTCCTTCAACCACCATGACTTGGCTCATCATAGATGCTCCTGCGCTGGTTCCCGCAATAATCTTCCCATTTGCTAAGCTGTCCAAGAGTGTTTTGTGAAATTCAGTTCCTCCTAATATACTTGAAATCCTTAGTTGATCTCCACCGACAAAAAAAATACAGTCACATTCTTTGATTTGCTTAATCACTCTTCTATCATCTGCTTGGGATCTGTCTGTTATATTTATTCCATATACAGCTTTACAACCTAGATTCATAAATATCTCATTATATTGTCTCTCTGCTTCAAAAGGACTGTTAGTTGCTGTAGTTACAACAGCAACAGTACTATTATCTCCTCCTGATAATCTATGTACAATTTTTAATATTCTTTTGTCCGCAGTCTTATCCTCAGCTCCACCAATAATTATCAAAGTGCCTCGTTTTGAATCTGTCATTCTCTCATCCCTCATTTAACAAGATAATGTTATTTTTTCTAATTTGCAAAATAATATACAATTAGTTAATATTAGATAATAATAAAACTTTTATCTGAGAAATATAGGAGAAAAGATGATGAAAAAACTATTTTTTGTATTTATAATGCTGATGGCTTTGGTTGTACAGACTTCTTGTGTAAAACAAAATCATCAACAAAATATAAACAATAAGATTGATAATAATAATAATAATAATAAAATCATTGATATTGAACATGAGGTATCAGAACCTTCCTATGAAGAAAAAATTATCAGTAGCATGAGTTTAGATGAAAAGATAGGGCAACTGGTAATAATAGGATTTCAAAAAGATACCTCAGAAGAAGCAATAAAAAATGCAATAAAAACAGATAAGGTAGGAGGCTTCATACTATTTAGTAGAAATTATAACAGCTTCAAAGAGCTATATGATTTAAATTCACTTCTGAAAAGATTAAATGAAGATAATCCGCTTCCATTAATTATAGCCGTCGATGAAGAGGGAGGTACCGTATCCCGAATTCCAAAAGAAGGAGTTATCATGCCTGATGCAAAGGTGTTTGGGAGCATAAATGATCTAGCCTTGACTGAGAAATCAGGTGAAATAATAGGAAGACAGCTATACTCTGCTGGGATAAATATGAATTTTGCACCAGTACTTGACATTTTGAGCAGAAATGATAATTCTTTGTTAAAACGAAGAAGTTATGGCAAAGATAAAGATATCGTATCATCTCATGGTATTTCTTTTATCAAAGGACTGAAAGCAGAGGGTATAATAGCAGTACCTAAGCATTTTCCCGGTCATGGTGATACCAAAATAGATTCTCATAGCGGTGTGCCTGTAATCAATATTGATAAAAATGTTATGATAAATAGGGAACTTGTGCCATTTCGATATGCTATAGATAAAGCCACCGATGCAATAATGATAGGACATCTGGTTTATCCCAAAATTGATGGTTCTGGTAAACCTGCTACTAGATCAGAGGTTTTTCTCAAAGAAATACTTAGAAAGGAACTAGGATTTAAAGGTGTGTCAATATCCGATGATATTGAAATGTTTGGTTTTACCAGTGGAGCAGAATCTATTGAAGATGCAATTGTAGAATCTTTTAATGCCGGTATAGATATATTTGTGATAGGCCACACAAAAGAGATACAGGACAGAGTTTTAAAGGCTTTAAAAAATGGCCTATCAAATGGTCAGATTACCGAAGAGCGTCTCAATGAGGCCTTGAAAAGGATAATAGGGCTAAAAAAGAAATATAATCTGTCTGATAATATGAATCTTGACTATGATGAAGCCTATAAGTTATTTACAGATGATGAATATAGGAATTTCCTTAAAGAGATAAAAAATAGGTAGCGGTATATCCGCTACCTTATACATCATTTACCATTTCAAAGCTGCCTTCGAAGGGTTCAAATATTCCAATATGTCCCATTAAAGTTTCTGCTTTATTACCATCTATCAGGAATTGTGTCTTTTCAATATATCCCAGTTCATCAAAAGTCTTTGTTATCTGCATTATTGTAAATATTTCCTGCATAGAACCTCCATACAATCCCTCTTGAGCAAAATTGACAAAAGCGGTACCATCAGCTACTTCCACATTTATAAGTTTGGCACTGGTCGGAATTTGTGTGCTAAGTTCTTGATTTTCAGGTCCTTTCATCAATTCTCTCACCACAGCCTCTTCTAAAGATGTATCTCCATATTTGACTGTCCTTTTTTCTGCTATTAATTTTTCTAGTTTCTCATCTCCTGTTTCTATATACTTTTTATTAACAAAATATAAAGTCACTTCCTTTTCCTCGGTCTTAGGCGTCGGTTCTACTATCACATCTTCGCCTTGTGGTTCTTCTATTTCTGCAGGAGCTTTAGCTGGTTGAGTACATGCAGATATACTAAAGATAATTAATAAAACCAACAGTATAGAAATATATCTTTTCATAACATTAACCCCTCTCATCGTTTGTCTAATAGCATTATATAATAAAACTATTAAGATAAAATTAATGATTATTAAGAAAGTGTTAAGAAAATCTAATAAATCTATAAATTTGTCACATGGGTATTCTAATAATAAATTTGCTTCCTATACCATAAGTACTCTCTGCTGATATTTTCCAACCATGCTTTTCTATAATGTTTTTTACAATGGAGAGCCCAATTCCATAGCCTTCTTTATCCGAATCCATCCTTATACATGAATCAAATACTCTAAATCCTCTGTTAAATATATCTGACATATCATCGCCTTTAATACCCAACCCATTGTCTTCCATGACTAATTTGGCTTCCTTTCTATTTCTTTCAATACTTACACTTATATAATTTTGCTTCTTATCCGGATCTCTGTACTTAACTGCATTATCAAAAAGATTCATCAGTACCTCTTTTATTTTATTCCTATCGCATTTAATATTCACACTTTCTATTTTATTAATGATAATAGAAACACCGTTTTTTTCTGCATAGGGTCTAACTAGTTTAACAGTATCCTCTACTATATCTTTTAAATCTTCATCTTTTATATCTAAATTTATATCTTCTAATTTTATTGAATTAAGCAAGTAATTTACTAACTGTCCCATTCTAATGGTCTCTTCCTTAATATCCTCTAAATACTCTTTATACACCTCTATACCGCTCTCTCCTATAGTTAATGAGTCTATTAATGCTCTTATAGATGTAAGAGGAGTTTTCAATTCATGTGATATACTATTTATAAAACTCTTTCTATTATTTTCTATTTTTTTCAATTTTCCACTCATCTCATTAAATGAATCTATAAGTTTTCCTATTTCTCCACTTTCTCTTTTTTGCACTTTGTATCCTAATTCGCCTGACGACAACTTCTCAACTGCATAATTCAAGCTTCTTAAAGGTTTAGTTAAGCTATTTACTGCAATAATGGTAAATATTAAAGCTATTGATAAAGATAAAATAGATACCTTGATAAGCATATTTTGTAGATTTTTTATATCTGAAAATTCCTCTTCCAAGGAAGCAGATATCAATACTGCACCGTCAACTCTCTTACGGCCTCCAACGTCATTTACTATAGGCACCGATAATTGTAATACATTTCTTCCTTCTAAAATGTATGTGCCTGAATTTGACTTCCCTTCTAAAGCACTTCGAATTTCTTCATTATCAATTGTTTCATCAATATATGTATTAAAACTGTCTACTATAACCATCTTATGAGAATCTAATATGAGGATTCTAGCATTAGCTTGTTTTCCATAACTTTTCACCATTGTATTTATTAAAATAATATCTTCCATGTTTGTCCTATATGTATCAGCTACTATATTAGCAGTCTGAAACAATCTTATTTCTTCATTTCTTATTATTATATTTCGGTAATTTTCTATGACCACCATGCCAAAAAAAGTAAAAGCAATAACTATTATAACGCTGTATATTAAAATCATCTTAGTTCTTATTGAAATAATAACCTACCCCCCACTTAGTCATTATATATTTAGGGTGCTTCTTGTCTTCTATCTTATCTCTAATATTTTTTATATGCACATCTATAGTTCTCACATCATAAGCATCTTCTTTCCACACCATGTTGTATATTTCTTCTCTCGTAAATACTCTGCCAGGATTGCTGGCAAGCAGATAAAGTACATCAAATTCTTTCACTGTAAGATTAACTTCTTCTCCTCTTAAATATACCTTTCGCTCATTTAGATTAATAACTAGGTCATCTTTAACAATTAGTTTATCATCAAACTTTCTATCAATTCTCCTAATGATAGCTTTTATTCTTGCAATAAGCTCCAATGTATTAAAAGGTTTTGTCATATAATCATCTGCCCCAAATTCAAAACCTAAAATTTTATCGTAATCCCCATCCTTAGCGCTCAGCATAAGAATAGGTATGTCAAATTTTTGTCTTATTTTCTTACATAGCATCATACCGTCTGTATCAGGAAGCATAAGATCCAATATTATAAAATGTATTATATTATTCTCTAGATACTCTATCGCTTCAGCTCCGCTATAAGCTGCAAACACATTATAACCATTCTGCTCCAGACTGTGCTTTAGACCTTTTACAATATATTTCTCATCGTCTACTATCAATACATTCACTAGTTTTCACCTACTTATAAAAATTCCCTTTTAACTATATATTCAATAAAAAAGCTTCAAGACCTGCAATGCAGGCCTCAATCAATTTCCATCAAATAATTTCTTATCTCCTCTACTAGATTATTTTCAATTATCTTTTGAGATATGTCTAGTTCCATAAATACATTATCTATTTTATCCCTTAAGCTTTCTATTGAATAAGGTTCTCCTGTTGTTATGTCGTATGCAACACCGTCTGCAGTAAGACATAGATAATTATCATCAATAAAATACCCATTTCTCATAATAGCCATGCCTTCTTCACAATTAAGCAAATCTCTACCCATCATCGGAATATTTCTTCCATCTATACCCATAAGATTTAATAAAGTAGGCATTATATCAACTCCACCCCCAGCAATGGTTTTAATGCCAGCACCTTCGTCTCCTGGCAAATGTATTATAAGAGGCATTTTCTGGAGTTTTACCCACATGTAATTATCCATATTTTCTATATTTAAGAAATCAGCCAACTCATCCTTTCTGTCTTTTGAAACAGCATAATGGTCTCCGTATATTACAAGTAAAGTACTATCCATCAGTCCTTCTTCTTCCAATCTATCAATCAGATATCCAAGAGCTTCATCAGCATAATGTATTGCTTCTAGATAGTTGCCTAAAAAAGTTCCTTTTAATTCTCCTACTTTTAAGGCGTCATTATAGGCTTTCGTATTATCATAGGGATAATGACTAGTTAGTGTTACCATAAAGGCATAGTAGGGTTCTTTTACTTTTTTTAAATAATCTATAGATTGACGAAAGAAAGATTTATCACTCAAGCCCATTCCTATTATTTCATCATGTTCATAATGATTTCTATTAAGATATTCATTAAAACCTAAATTGGGATACATTACACTTCTATTCCAAAAACCAGGTTTATAAGCATGCATAGCAAAAGTACTATAGCCTCTTTCCTTTAAAACATTGGCTAAAGAATAATAATAATTACCTGGATATTTCATGTATACTGCTCCAGTTCTAATTGGATAAAGAGAAGTATTTGCTAGAAATTCTGCATCTGATGTGCCTCCTGCACCAGTTTCACAATAAAAGTTTTCAAAATATATACTCTTTTGTATTAATTTATTAAGATTCGGCGTAATTTCCATATCATTAATTTTTCTTCCTATGACAAATTCCTGTAGAGCCTCAACTTGCACCATTATTAGATTCATTCCTTTTCCAACTCCAAAATAGCTATTATCATTAGGAATTGACAATTTACTCTGTTTAAACCAATCTTTAATTTTATTTATCTCATCATCCTTCAATGATTTACTCATACTAACTTCTTCTTTGATAAACTTAAATGCATCTATTGCATGATAATTTATTAATCCTATATGATGAACAACATAGGATTTATCATAAAATGTAGTCAAAATTTTAGGCTGTTTTTTATCTAAAAGATAAACTCCATAATATGAAAACAAATAACCTGTTATCAAAAGTACAAATGAAATTATTATACTGATAGTTTTATTCTCAATTCTACATTTAGCTTCTTTTTTCATTTTAAACATTGGTATATAAAATAAAAAATCAGCTATAAACAGCAAATCTGAAAAGTTAATCAAATTTAATACACTGCTGTAAACAGAGCCTACCATGCTAATCTGAGTTATAATTGGCAGTGTAATTATATCATTAAAGTATCTATAAAAAAGCAAATTGGAAACAATTAGAAAAGTGATTATAATATTGATAAAAAACAGATATCTTACTCTCCACTTCCTTGTAAGCAAAGGAGTTAAAAAGTGAATTATCATAAAAGCTCCTATCAAAGATATGACAAGGCTAACAACACCGCTGACTCTTCCGCCTATGAGTTTATTAAAGTACATAAGTTTTGTAATCATGGCTAAACTTAAGACAGAAATTATTTTCATCATATGTATACCCCTCATGCATATTATATTTTGGAACATTAATAATTTTATCTTAAGACAACAACTTCTACAACTTTATCTCGTTATACTATGTATACATATAGAGCTTTATATATATTTTCCATTATTTATCAATTATTATTCAACATTGTCATAAAAAATAATGGCATCCGCTTATCACTAGCGGATGCCATTATTTTTTATTAGTTTTTGTATAACCTATTTCTAATTTTATTGAGGTTTAACTGTATCCATATATGTGAATTTACCATCTTGTACGACCTTTATAACTGCATCTTTAACAGCATCTCCGTTTTCATCGAGAGTTATAACACCTGCTGCGCCCATAAAATCTTTTGTTTTAGCAATTTCATCTCTGATGGCAACAGGATCAGCGCTGCCGGCTCTCTTTATAGCATCAAGTATCAAAATATATGCATCATAACCTAAAGCTGTAACGGCTGCAGGTTCCTTATTATATTCTTTTCTATACTCTTCAAGGAACTTTTCTGATTCTGGTGTTATTGGTGTTTCAGTTGCAAAGAAGGTTGAGAAAACCGCACCTTCTACATCTTCCTGTCCGATGTCTATGAATTCAGGTGTTTCCCAAGTATCTCCACCGATTATAGGAACATTAATACCTAATTGTCTTGCTTGTTTAATCAAAAGAGCTGATTCAGTGAAGTTACCCGGTGCAAATATCACATCAGGGTTTGCTGCACTAACATTTGTCAACTGAGCCGTAAAATCTTGGTCTCCTGTATTATAATTTGATGTTGCCACTATGCTATTTTCATCGCCTGTCAGCTCTTTAAATGCATCAACAAAGAACTTTGCGAGTCCTACAGAATAATCATTGGAAACTTCCTGTATTATTGCAGCTTTTTTTGCACCTAATTTGTTAAATGCATAATTTGCCATAACTGTTCCTTGAAATGGATCTATGAAACATACTCTAAAATAATAATCATTATTAAGCGTTACCAAAGGATTCGTACATGAAGCCCCTACTGTAGGAATCTTTCCATTTTTTACTATATCCCCTGCTGCCATTGAAAGAGAGCTGCCCCAGCTTCCTATAATAGCAGAAACCTTTTCTTTTTCAACCAACAATGCTGCGGCATTAGCAGCTTCAACCTTGTCTGACTTATTATCAACGATTACCAATTCTACTTTTTTCCCTAATACTTCCGGATATAATTTGTTAGCCAGCTTAATACCCTCTACTTCTAGAGCACCTCCACCGGCATTTGCTCCGGTAATAGGTTCAAACACACCTATTTTGATAACATCGCCTTCAGTTGCTGAAGTTTCTCCAGCAGAAGTTTCACCAGATGTTTCTTGTGCAGGTTTTGCACAAGCTGTAAGTGTTAAAGATAAAATTAGTATTACTGCTAACAATAAACTTATTTTTCTCATGCTTCTCCTCCTCATACATGTTTTTATATTTACTATATCAATTCTGATATAGCAAATCTCCTCCCCCTAAATGAAACACATATGTACGCATTAGGCAAACATAAGTGCAATTTTGTATTTATGCCCATTTATTCAAATATTTATTAATCATATTACCACTAGTAAAGCAATTTTACAATATAAATACTCAGAAATTTTTCGCCTATATGGACAAATATATTAAATATATAAACAATACTCTATTTATATTTAATTTATGATATAATTTAATTATCATTTAAATATATGCGGAGAAATCGATGTTATGTTAGATAGAATTTTAAAATTTAAAACTAAACCCATTAGTATTTCAGAATGTGATAATTATACCGAATTTTCAGTCCTTATACCAATTTTGATAAATAAAAACAACTATGAACTTTTATACGAAATCAGATCTGAAAACCTAAAAAATCAACCAAATGAAATATGCTTTCCAGGCGGAAAAATTGAGAAAGGTGAGTCCAAAGAGGAAGCAGCAAAAAGAGAAACTGTAGAAGAGCTGCTAATAGATTCTGATGATGTCAATATTATTGGTCCATCTGATATAATGGTTACTCCTTTTAATACAATTGTATACACTTATGTAGGAATAATAAAAAATTATGAGTACACTTATAATAACGATGAAGTAAAAGAAGTTTTCACAGTACCTCTTTCCTTCTTTTTATATAATGAACCTCAATGTCACTATATAGATGTAAGCCTTGCACCGCAGAATGATTTTCCATACCATTTAATACAAAAAGGCAAAGATTACAGATGGGGGAAAGGTAAATATCCAGTATACTTTTATATATACAAGGATAAAATAATTTGGGGTATTACAGCAAGAATAACCTATGATTTTATTAAATACATTAGATAATTTTCTTTACAGGCAGTTTTGCCAATACTACACTTATGTGCCTTATTAATAAATCATAAGGAATAATATTAACCGATCAAATAAAAGGCTTCCGTAGAGTTAAACAATACCGTTGAGTTTCTAGGAAGCCTTTTATTATTTATTCAAGACTATAGCCGGATAATCTATTAACTATTAAAGCAATGGCTCCATCGCCTGTTACATTGCATGCAGTGCCAAAGCTATCCTGGGCTAGATATAGAGCAATCATCAAAGCTAAAAGGTTTTGACCGAATCCCAACATGGATTCCAACAGCCCTAAAGCTGCCATTACAGCCCCACCGGGGACCCCAGGTGCTGCTACCATTGTAATGCCTAGCATCAAAATAAAGGGAAACATGCTTATAAAATTAAAAGGTATGCCATTTAACATCATCACAGCCATGGTACAACTTACTAATGTGATAGTACTGCCTGATAAATGTATAGTAGCGCAAAGAGGTATTACAAAATCAGCTACACCATCGTTGATTCCATTTTTCTTAGCCTGTTCAAGAGTAACTGGTATAGTAGCCGCAGAAGATTGGGTTCCTATAGCTGTAAAATAGGCTGGGATCATATTTTTTAGCAGCTTAAATGGGTTTCCCCCTGCAAAAGTTCCACCTATGATATACTGAAAAATTAAGATTATTATATGCAATGCTATAATCATAGCAAATACCTTGGCAAAAACCGAAATTATTGTTGCAACCTGACCACCAAAAGTCATATTAGCAAATATACCTAGAATATGAAAGGGTAACAACGGTATCACAATATTTGATATAAGCTTCTCAATTATCTGCTGAAACTCATTCATAAACTTTTTGATAGTATCACCTTTTATGACAGAAATCCCTATGCCTATTGTAAAAGCAATCAAAAGGGCGGTCATAACACCAAAAATTGGTGGCATATCTATATTAAAGAATCCTGACACCAATGCTTCTTCAGGATTTTCTGCATTAACTGCAAGAGTACCTGGAGTCAAAAACATAGAAAGTATTGTGGAAGATGCAAAATATGCAGCTATACCAGAAATAATTGTGGATACATAAGCTAAACCTGCAGTTATGGCCAATAATCTACCTGCTCCTGTACCCAAATCTCCGATTCCAGGAGCAACAAATCCTATAATTATCAATGGTATAGTAAACCCAAGAAAGTTTCCAAATATACCGTTAAATGTAGCTAACACTCTTACTACCCATTCAGGTGCAAAAGATCCTATAACTATACCTAGTGCTATAGCAATAATTAACCTAGGCAGCAATCCTAATTTTCTCATTTGTTATCCTCCTTCCTAAAACACAATACTATCTTAGCAGTATTGCTTTAGAAAATTCATATTT
>JAAYMO010000007.1 GCA_012521375.1 Clostridiales bacterium | reverse complement strand
TTGTGGTTTTGTGTTGTTATGGAGTTGTGCCCCTAATAATACTTTACCACATTGGAGTGAAATATAGATGATTAACATTAAAAAGTCAAGCGATTCTAATGGTTGCAGCATTCTGCAACCGGCTAAATAAAAGTAAAAGAAAGGAGTGAATCCGATGGAATACTTATATGAAAGAGTTGCTTATTTGAGAGGTTTAGTTGAAGGTTTAGGAATTGAGGAGAACACAAAAGAGGGAAAGGTTATTGCTAATATAATTGAGGTGCTTGGTGATTTTGCCGATGCTATCAACGAATTATACGATTCACAAGAAGAGTTAAGTGAGTATGTTGAATCAATTGATGAAGATCTTACAAATGTAGAAGATGAACTCTACGAAGATGACGAGGACGATTATGAAGATTATGACTTTTTTGAAATAGAATGTCCTCATTGCAATGAATATGTTTATTTGGATGAAGAAGTTCTTAATAAGGAGGAAGAAGTTCTTTGCCCAAATTGTCATGAGACTATTGAGATAGATAATCATTGTTGTGATGATCATTGCTGTTGCGATGAATAAATGAATATAAGGATAATAAAAACTTCCAAGAAAAATTTCTTGGAAGTTTTTATTTATGCATTTATTGTTAAAACGTAATTTTTTAATAATAGCTGTCATATTTATAGTACAAATCTAATAAAAATTTGAGGAGAGGACAAACTTGGATTATAAAAAACCGCTGGATGAAATTTTTGATTTCTTGCCGCCTAATATAAAAAGGCTGTTGAAAAACAATATTCACCTCTATTCAATCAGTGCTGAGGAGATAAGATTAAGGCTTAATAAACCATTAATTATCATAGGGAGTGATAGCGACTATTTTGTAGATAGTAATGGATGCTTTATACATGAAATAGAAAATGCTTATTTGACTACTAAAGAAGATATAAAAAATGCCACAGAAATTATCCAAAACTTTTCGGCATATTCATTTGGAGAAGAATTAAAAAATGGATATATAACCATACCAGGAGGGCATAGGATAGGAATATCTGGTAGAACCATAGTTGAAAATGGATATATTAAGTCAATTAAAGATATAGCTTTTATAAATTATAGGATAGCAAAGGAAATCATAGGGGCAGCAGATAAAGCAATTGATTATATAATTACCCCAACTTCAAGCATATATAATACTTTGATAATATCACCTCCACAGTGTGGTAAAACAACATTACTTAGAGATATTGTAAGACAGCTAAGCAACGGAATAAAATCAAAAAACATAAAAGGTTTTAAGATTGGTTTAGTAGATGAAAGATCAGAAATTGCAGCATGTTTCTTTGGCGAACCAAGGAATGATGTAGGTATTAGAACAGATGTATTAGATGCTTGCCCAAAATCTCAAGGAATATTTTTACTTATTAGATCTATGTCACCAGATATAATTGCAACAGATGAAATAGGAAAAGCTGAAGATGCAGATGCTTTAATGGAAGGAGCTAATGCAGGGGTAAAGGTAATAGCGACTATGCATGGCAGTGATATAGAAGACTTATATAAAAAGATAGAATTAAAAAAGTTACATAGCAATTATTTCGAAAGGATAATTGTTTTAGGAAGAAGTGAAGGAGTAGGAACAATAGAAAAAATTTATGATAAGGAGGGAAAATTACTTTTCAAGTACTTAGGGCAGGAGGTATAAGGTTCATGTTAAAAGGAATCGGTTCTCTTATGATAATAATATCCACCAGTTTGTTAGGAATACTAATTTCCAGCAAGTACAATATAAGGTTAAAAGAAATAAGAAAACTTAGATTTTCACTTCAAATGCTTGAAACAGAGATTGTATACTCTTCAACTCCCATTCCCTATGCTTGTTATAATGTAGGTCTTAAAAGTGATAATATTTGGAAGAAATTTTTTATGACAGTTTCTGAAAATCTGACGGAAAGAAAATTTTATAGCATGGAAGAAGCTTGGGAGCAGGCTATAGTTTCTAATTTAAAAGATTCAAGTTTAAAAGACATAGATAAAGAATTATTACGGAGCTTTGGCAAAATACTTGGAAAATCAGATATTGAGGACCAAAAAAAACATTTTAAACTTTTTTATACACAATTAGAGCAACATGAAAAGATGGCTGAAGAAGAAAAAAAGAATAATGAAAAAATGTATAAAACCATGGGGTTTTTATTGGGAGCAGCCATTTTGATTATATTGGTATAATGGAGGTTTTTTCATGGATGTAAATTTAATCTTTAAAATTGCAGCCATAGGGATTGTGATAGCAGTATTGAATAATGTTTTAATCAGATCTGGAAGAGAGGAAATGGCAATGATGACGACTCTAACTGGAATTGTAGTTGTATTAATGATGGTAATTAGTCTAATCAGTAAGTTATTTGACACCGTAAGAACAATGTTTCAACTGTAGGTGAAAATATGGATATTATGCAAATAGTAGCTTTAGGGATAATAGGTGCAATTATGGCCACAATTCTTAAAGAATATAAGCCTGAATATGCTATTCAGTTAAGTATAGTAGCTGGCTTAGTTATATTCATATCAATATTAGGTAAATTTAATCAAGTATTAGAGGTATTAAAAGGGTATGCTATAAAAGCTGATATCGATATATTATATTTTTCAACGATACTAAAGATCGTTGGAATAGCATATATTACTGAATTCGGTGCTCAAATTTGTAGAGATGCTGGGGAGAGTTCTATAGCTACGAAAGTTGAATTAGCAGGAAAAGTTTTGATTATGGCTATAGCAGTACCAATATATGCTGCTTTGTTTGACATAATATTAAAAATTATGCCATGAAGGTGATAG
>JAAYMO010000103.1 GCA_012521375.1 Clostridiales bacterium | reverse complement strand
TATTTCTCCACTATTATATACCTCTCTGGAAGTGTCGAATATGACCACTTCTCCCCTATCTATCGGGCAAATTTTATCTGAATAGGTCAATGCGCAGTTTAGGTCGTGAATTACCATGATTACGGCTTTCCCCATATTCTTTAGCTCTTTTATGATATCCAATATCTCCAGTTGATGATTTATATCCAAATAAGTTGTTGGTTCATCTAAGAAGATATAATCCGTATCTTGAGCTAAAACCATTGCAATATATACTTTTTGCCGTTCTCCACCTGATAGTTCACTTAAGTTTTCGTTTCTGTATTCATTAATTCCTAGCTTTTCCAAAGCATTCTCTACCATTGCCTTATCTTTATATTGAGGTATTCTGGAAAAGCCTAAATAAGGGAATCTACCATGCATGACCAGATTATAAACAGAAATACTTGGTACATTCCTCATTTGAGGAAGAAAAGATATCTCTTTTGCTATTTTCTTGCCATGTAAGTTATAGATGCTTTCCCCATTTAATGTAACATCTCCAGAGAAAGGCTCCAACAATTTGGATGCCGTCTTAAGCAAAGTAGACTTTCCACAACCATTTTTCCCAATTATACTTGTTATGGTGCCTTTCTCAAAATATATATTTATATTTTTGATTACTTCGATTCCCTTATAACCAGCAGTTACGTCCTTCATTCTAATCATCAACAACTCTCCTCTTCTGTTTAAACAGCAGATAAATGAAAAATGGTCCTCCCAAAAATGACATGATTATTCCAACAGGAACTTCGTATGGGGCAAATAGTGTACGAGACAATATATCACAAAATAAAGTAAACAAGCTGCCTAGCAATGCTGAAACAGGAACCAGCAGCCTGCTATCATATCCTGCAATAAATCTGGATGCATGGGGTACTATAAGTCCTATGAAGCCTAGTAATCCGGCAAAACTTATTGCACTACCCGAAAGTAGTGATGAAAGTACTATAAATATAAAGCGATATCTAGACACATTTAAACCTAAGGATTTAGCCGTTTCATCTCCTAAAGATAAGATGTTCATATCATAGCTAAGTATGAAAACCAGTATAAATGAAATAAAAACTAGTATTCCAGGCAGCTTAATGCTATTCATGGTAACACCAGATAGTCCACCAATTAAAAAGCTTGTCCTGCTTATGGCAGTATCCGGCCAGATTGTGAATATAGTATCGGTAATAGCACCAATAAAACTTGATACTGCTACTCCAGACAATACTATTGTGACTCTGGATGCTCCCGTCTTCTTTGCTATAAAATACACCAATAATGTAGCTATAAGAGCTCCAACAAAAGCAGCTATAGGCATTAAAGTGATATAATAGGGAAACAAGGCCATAATCAATGTAGTGAATAACCCTGCTCCTGAGTTTACACCTATAATGCTGGGGCCTGCCAAAGCATTATTAAGTACCGTTTGTAGTATTAACCCGGATAAAGATAGAGCGCAACCGGCAATTGTGGCTGCTAAGGTCCTTGGTATCCTGACATAGTTTATAATCTGAAATTCCTTTGTGATTTCTTCTCCTTTGATTAATACAGAATATATTTTAGACAGTGGTATTTTTGATGATCCAATGCTTATACTCAATGCTATAGAAAACAGTAATAAAATGGTTAATAAAGCTATAACAAAAAAGTTATAGCTTTTAGTGTTTTTAATTAAAAATTTCCGGGTAGATGATTTCAGCAAGATATCTATAGCTTTCACCCCATTTTGCATTTGGTTTGTAGTGGAATAATTCCTTAGGTAAAATTATATATCTATCATTTTTTACAGCGGTTAGGTTGCTCCACGCTGGGTTCTTTTCTATTCCGTTTTTCAAAGCTTCAATTGCCTTTTCAGTATTGCCCATGGTGGTAACAAATATATAATCCGGATCTTCCACGATTATCTCTTCAAAACTCAATTCCTCCAACAGAGATGGATGCTTATTAGCAATGTTTACAGTTCCCAAATCTTCTAACATCTTACAAGTCAAATTATCATCCTTTTTGGCCTTTGCTCCACTGGAAAAGGCACGAACAAATAAAACTGTCGGCTTATTTGGATTATCTTTTTTTACATTAGATAATATATCCTCTATACCTTCCTTAACTTTCAATCCATTTTGTTCATATAAATCTTTATTCCCTGTAATGTCTGTGCATATATCCAACATATTTAAATAATCTTCAAAATACTCTACCTTAAAATAAGCGTGGGCTATGTTTGCCTCCTCCAAAATTTCAGTTATTTTTAAATGGTTTTCAATATCGGGTGACAATAATACTAAATCTGGGGATAAGGATAATATTTCCTCTACATTTGGGTCCTTTACAGTACCCACAATGCGTATTTCATCTGGCACCTCTAATCTATTCTCTTTAATTACGTCATCGGTGGCTCCTATTACTTCTCCTCCAGCCAATATCCATGTTTCAGCATAAGAACCCACCAAGGATACAACCCTTTCAGGTTTCTCTTCCAATACAACTGAGTTACCAAGCGAATCTGTAAAAGTATAATATGCTTCATGACCAATACTATCTGCCTTGGCAGCTTTATTAATATTTTCATTGCTGCAACCAGCTGCTACAAGTATTAAAAATGCTAATAATATCAGAGCTTTTCTTTTCAATTTCATCACTTCCAAATTGTAATCTATGTTATATGTTTGTTAATCTTTCTACAATATTATGGTATCATTTCATGAATCTAATTTAAAATACAATAATATAATCATAACTATAGGTTTTACCTATATAAGAAAGGCTTCCTAATTGGAAGCCTTTAATAACGAGGAAGCCTTCATTTAATCAATCTACTTGCAGAATCAGTTTTTATTCTGGTGGATATGTTTTTATAACCCTTTATAATTCCTATTAAGCTTTCCATTCCTTTACTTAAGACCTTATCTTTATGATATACTATGCTGAAATATCTATCCCAAGCTCCATCTGCACATTCGATAACATGAATTTTAGAGTTTTTAACTTCCTCCTCTACTAAACATATAGATATTACAGCTAAATAGTTGTTATTTATTACTTCTTTTTTTATGGCTTCCGGGCTATTGCCTTCAAAAGCTATTTTTATATCTAACCCATTTTCAGCCATGTATCTTTCGAAAAGCTCCCTGGTTCCACTGCCCTTTTCCCTCATGGCAAAGTTTTCATTTTCCAGCTCTTCTACTTTTATGGTCTTTTTCTTTGCAAAAGGATGGTCAATATTACAGATTAAAACTAGATAGTCGTTGACTTCCGGAATACATATTAAATCAGGACTCTTTATTTCCCCCTCTACTATTCCAATATCTATTTCAGAATTCAGCAGCTTATCCTCTATAACCTGAGTATTATTCATATAAGAATAAACTTCAATATTAGGCTCCTTTTTAATCAATCTATTTACCACATCGCTTAATAGATACTCACCTACAGTTATGGTTGCTCCTATTCTTATCTTCTCCTTTTTATTTAAAGTGAACATTTTTTCCTCTAATTCATCAAATTGCTTTACTGCATCTTTAGCATAGGAAAACAATTTTTTTCCTGCATCAGTAATGTATAATTTTCTATTTAAGCGTTCAAACAACAGGACTCCATAATGTTCTTCCAACTCTCTGATGGCTTGGCTTACTGTAGGTTGGGAAATATAGAGTTTAGAAGCTGCAGCACTCATACTTTTATTTTTTACAACTTCTATAAAAATCCTTAAATGCCTAATGGTCAAATTTTACCCTCCTATATATTAATAGGTTTTACCTATAACCATGATAAGATTTTATCATTTTACCATATTTTAAACAAGTGTTATATTGTTAATAAAGGGATTGTTAATCTATTAGCAAGGAGAGTGACATAATGAATGTTTTGATAATAGGTGGTGTAGCTGCTGGTACTAAAGTAGCTGCAAAACTTAAAAGGGATAATTACCATATGCAGGTAACCATATTGACAAAAGGTAAAGATATTTCCTATGCAGGATGTGGCCTGCCCTATTATGTTGGAAATGTAATTGAAAATCGTAAAGATTTGATTGTGAATACTCCTGAAAGCTTTTCCAAATTAACCGGTGTAGAAGTTATAACTGAAGTTGAAGTGACAAAGGTAAATCAAAATAGTAAGGAAGTTGAAGCTTTAGATTTAAAAAATAATGAAACCAAAACCTACACATACGATAAGCTGGTTATAGCTACCGGTGCAGATCCTATTAAACCTCCAATTGATGGGGTCAACCTAAAAGGAGTATATTTTATGAGAACTCCAGAGGATGCTATAAAGTTGCGGGAATCCATCGAAGCTGGAGAAATAAAGCGTGCAGTTGTAGTCGGAGGAGGCTTTATAGGTTTAGAAGTAGCAGAAAATTTGGCTGCTCAAGGAGTCAGAGTTTCTGTAATAGATATGGCAGGCCAAATACTCCCGGGCTTTGAACCGGAGATAGCAAACTATGTGGAGAATCATTTAGCTGACCATGGAATTATGACATTTACGGAAACAAAACTAGAAGCAATACTTGGCGATGGAAAAGTTGAAAAGGTAAAAACAAATAGACGCTCAATGAAAGCAGATGCAGTTATACTTTCAATAGGCATAAGACCTAATACTGCTTTTTTAGCTGATACGGGCATCCAACTGGCTAAAAATAAGGCTATTGTGGTAAATGAATATATGGAAACTAATATCAAGGATATATATGCCGTTGGAGACTGTGCTATTGTGAACAATATGTTAACTGAAAAAGAAGCTTATTCTCCAATGGGATCATCTGCAAATATTGAAGGAAGGATATTAGCCCATAATCTTAATGGAAAAAAGCTAAGCTACAAGGGTGTTCTAGGAACTGCTGTAGTTAAGCTTCCTGAATTAAATATCGGAAAAACCGGATTAACAGAAGATGCAGCTAAAGCAGAAGGTTATGATGTGGCAACTGTTGTAACAGTTGTGGATGATAAAGCCCATTACTATCCTGGAGCTTCCAACTTTATCGTTAAGATGATAGCTGATAAAAATACTAAAAAACTATTGGGATTACAGCTAGTCGGCAAAGGTGCAGTAGATAAGATGATAGACATAGCGGCAATGGCCATTGCTCTAGATGCAACTTTAGAAAATATTAAGGATTTGGATTTAGCATATGCACCGCCATTCTCAACAGCAATCCATCCTTTTTCCCATACTGTCAATATATTGTTAAACAAAATCAATGGAGAGATCCATTCCATTACACCTAGAGAATATATGGAAGGTAAAGCTGAAAGCTATAAAATAATCGATGCATCTATCAGTCCAAGCATAGCAGCTGCGCCTTTTGTAGATTTATCAAAGGTTCATGAAGAATTGCCTCAGTTTAAAAAGGATGAAAAACTGTTATTAGTCTGCACTAAGGGTAAAAGAGCTTATATGTTGCAAAAACGATTAAAGAATTTTGGCTACACAAATACATTGGTCCTTGAAGGTGGTACTACTTTCAATGAAATATCATTATAAATAATCTGAAATTAGGAAGGTGAAAAGATGACAACTTTAAAAGTTACACCAGAACAAGAAAAAGAAGTAAAAGCATTAGGGTTTTTAAGGAATAGAGGAACAGATAATTTTAGTGGTAGGATTATTACAATTAATGGTAAAATATCAGCGGCTCAACAAAGATGCGTAGCAGAAGCTGCAGAAAAATATGGAAATGGTGATGTTCTGTTTACTACCAGGTTAACTATAGAAGTTCCCGGAATTCCATACGATAAGATAGAAGATTTCAGGGCTTATATAGCTAAGGAAGGTCTTGAAACAGGAGGCACCGGTTCAAAAGTAAGACCTATAGTAACCTGTAAGGCAACTACATGCCAATATGGTTTGCTCGATGGATATGCTCTTTCAGAGAAAATTCATGAGAAATTTTATGAGGGATATAAAAGTGTTAGATTGCCTCATAAATTTAAAATTGGTGTAGGAGGCTGCCCCAATAATTGTATTAAGCCTGATTTAAATGACCTAGGGGTTATTGGCCAAATGGTGCCGATTTTTGATGAAGAACTATGCAATGGATGTAAAAAATGTACTGTTGTAGATGTTTGCCCAATAGATGCAGCTAAAATTGTTGATGGTGTATTAAACATCGATAAAGATGTATGTAACAATTGCGGACGCTGCATTGGAAAATGCCACTTTGATGCTATCGAAGAAGGAAAACCCGGATATAAAATTACTATTGGTGGAAGATGGGGCAAAAAAGTAAACAGAGGTTTAGCTATAAACAAAATATTTACAGATGAAGAAGAAGTCATGATCACAATAGAAAAAATGATACTCATATATAGAGAACAAGGAATCACAGGAGAGCGTTTAGCTGACACTATAGAAAGAATAGGCTTTGAAAATATTGAAGTGCAACTATTATCTGATGAGATTTTAGAAAGAAAACAAGAGATTTTAGATGCAAATCTTCATTTAGCCGGAGGGGCTACATGTTAGCCAAACCCTCTCCGGCTTTTGATTAAGAAACTCGATTCAATCTTATTTCCAAACATAGCTCACCAATTGTTGTGCTAATACAGCAACTTGTTTCCATTTCATATTCCTTATCTTTATCAAGATTACATTGCATAGGAGGTAATAAATCACATTTCATGTTGTTGTCTGAGAGTGCAGTAAGAACATTACCGCTTATTATATTTGCTATCTCTGATATAGCAGAGGTTACGAAAGTATCCACTGTTTCAAATTGCATACCGCTCATGATGTTTACCATATTAAGAGATGTCTTAACTGGGAATCGGTAGATAACTTTT
>JAAYMO010000102.1 GCA_012521375.1 Clostridiales bacterium | reverse complement strand
TTTTTGTACAACCATTCACTATTAATCTTATTATTAGATATTTCAAAGCCATATTGATACAAAATATCATCTTTAATAAAAACAATTTCAAACATACTTGGTTCATCTTCAGATTTA
Source organism: Clostridiales bacterium (assembly GCA_012521375.1). Classification (GTDB taxonomy): domain Bacteria; phylum Bacillota; class Clostridia; order Lutisporales; family Lutisporaceae; genus Lutispora. The sequence continues at coordinate 5,262 of JAAYMO010000102.1, read as the reverse complement.
ATTCTAAACTTAAATTTATCGCAATTCTTAATAATGCTTTCATTAAAAAATGAACCTTGTACCATACTTTGCATATATTCCACCGCGCTGATAAGATTGGACTTACCGCTCCCATTTGCACCATATATCAGAGAACTTTTTAATAATTCTCCGAATTTAGTACTAAAAGTATTTAATCCTCTATACTCTTCTTTAGTTGAGGCAAGCATGCTTATTTGTGCTTCATCATAATACGAAGTAAAATTTTTACATTTAAATCCTAAAAACATATATTTATCTCCCTTTTTATAAATTTATATATGGTATATATATTTTAGTATTATTATCTCCAAAATGCAATTGTTATTATTCATTTTTGTAAAATATTTTCATTTTTATATATTAAGAATACAAATTTTAAATTATTATAATTAAAACTTCTCAAAAAAATATGAGACAAGCATTTTTAAAAGAATACTTGTCTCGACTATTAACATAATTTCTATGCCTGCCTGTATCAAATTATTGGTAGCTTTGAAAGATTACAAAATAGAAGGCGTCCTATGGGCGCCCTCCTTTGTATTCTAATGCTGCTTTTATAAAATCTTTAAATAATGGGTGAGGTCTGTTGGGTCTGGATTTGAATTCGGGATGGAATTGGCATCCTACAAACCAGGGGTGGTCAGAGAGTTCTATTATCTCCACCAGTCTTTCATCCGGTGAGAGACCGCTTAGTATCAATCCCTTTTCTACCATTCTTTCTCTGTATTGATTATTGAATTCATATCTATGCCTGTGTCTTTCGAATACCAACTCATCCTGATAGGCTTCATAGACTTTTGTGTTTTCTGCTATTTTGCAAGGATAAAGCCCCAGCCTCATGGTGCCTCCCATTTCATCTATATCCGCCTGCTCTGGCATAAGGTTTATGACCCCATGGGGAGTTTCCGGATCTAATTCGGTACTATTGGCATTTTCTAATCCTAGAACATTTCTGGCATATTCTATTACAGCTATCTGCATTCCCAGACATATGCCGAAGTATGGAACTTTGTTTTCTCTTGCATATCGGGCAGCCAATATCTTGCCTTCTGTACCTCTATTTCCAAAACCGCCGGGAACCAGTATGCCATCAGCATCTTGAAGTATTTCTTTATAATTATCCGGTGTCAAATGGCAGGAATTTATCCAATCTATTTCCACTTCCGATTCATTGGCTATTCCGCCATGGCCCAATGCTTCCACTACGGACAAGTATGCATCATGGAGCTCTACATATTTTCCTACCAGAGCTATTTTCACTTTGTGTTTAGGGTTAAGTATACTGTCTACCATGGCTTTCCATTTGTCCAGGTCTGGCTCACCGCATTGGAGTTTAAGTTTTTTCACCACTAAAGTATCTAAACCTTCCTTATTTAATAGAAGGGGAACTTCATAAAGGGTGTCTGAATCTGTATTTTGAACTACTGAGTCACCATCGATATTACAAAATAGGCCTATTTTATCCTTTAACTCTTTGGATAAAGGTTTTTCTGTTCTGCAAACGATGATGTCAGGCTGAATACCAATGCTCCTCAGTTCCTTTACACTGTGCTGGGTGGGCTTGGTCTTCAGTTCTCCTGCTTTGTTTAGATATGGGACAAGGGTGACGTGGATGAAGAGAACATTTTCACTGCCTACTTCATATTTAATCTGTCTTATGGCCTCTAAAAAGGGGAGGCTTTCGATATCACCGACGGTGCCGCCGATTTCTGTGATGACTATATCAGGGTTGCCTTCTTTGCCTACCCTGTATATTCTGGATTTGATTTCGTTGGTAATATGAGGTATGACTTGTACTGTACCGCCTAGGTATTCGCCTCTTCTTTCTTTATTTATCACAGACCAGTATACTTTGCCTGTGGTTACACTGCTATTTTTTGAAAGGTTGTTGTCGGTAAATCTCTCATAGTGACCGAGATCCAGGTCTGTTTCTGCTCCGTCATCGGTGACGAAAACTTCACCATGCTGATATGGAGACATGGTGCCTGGGTCTATATTAAGGTATGGATCTATTTTTTGCATATTTACTTTGAGTCCGCGGTTTTTGAGTAGTCTTCCCAGGGATGCTGCTGTTATGCCTTTACCGAGGGATGAGACTACGCCGCCTGTAACGAAAATGTACTTAGTCATTTTATTACCTCCTCTATAGGTTCAAGTGAAGTTTGTTACTTTTTTCGGGTTACGGGTTACGAGTTTCGGGTTACGGGGTTTCGAGTTACGGGTTTCGAGTTACGGGTTACGGGTTACGGGTTACGGGGTTTCGGGCTACGTGCTGCGTGCTGCGTGCTACGAGAATTATCGTATTCCTTTTGGGTCTTTCAAGTGTTCTTGTGCTTTAAGAGTTCTAATAAACGCTCCAAGCATATTGCTAATTTTATTACAATGTGATTTTAATATTTCGTATTCATCTTTAAAGTATCCTATTTCCCTGCCTATTTCTATCTGAGTCATCAGCTCTGCTAAAGAGCCCTTTGAAATATAAAGAAACCTAATAAATTCTTTATCTGTTTCTCTATCGTTTCCTTCTGCAATATTTGAAGCGATGCTTATTGCTGAGCGACGTATTTGGTCTTTAAAGCTATAGTCACGACATATTGGTTCTTTGTCTGTTATTTTATATATCATTACTGCTAACTCTTTGGCTTCTTGCCATACCTTCAAGCTTGTAAAATCCATACTACCCATATTATTCACCTATTTTTATTTTTAACATAAAAATAAATATAACTTTTATATTTTACCTTTATTAAATAGAAAAATCAATATGAAGTGGGGGTTTCATATTGATTTTTGGTTTTTCTGGTTATTTTAGTAGGTTTTGGAGTTGGGCTATTGCGGCTTGTAGTTGTGTGTCTTGAATGCTTTTTGTGATGTTTTGGTTGTAGAGGTCTAGCAGTTTTTTCTGGGCGTCTTTGGTGAGTGTATTTACTGCCGGTAGATTGTTTGATGTAAATAGTTTGTTTACTGCAGTTAAGGTTTGTTTACCCATTATACCATCAACTTTCAGTTGGTAGCCTAGGTTGCTGAGCCTTTGTTGGATACCATATACATCTAGGCCTATGGTGCCTGGCTTGATATCTCTGTCCATCTTTACCGGGGCTAAATCTTCTAACTTAGGAAGTTCTACAACCACATCAGGTTCTATGCCTTTACCGTCTATATTGATTTTATCCCTGGTTAGGTATTCGGCTATGGTCATCTTGATGCCGCCACCGTTGGTGAGATACATTATGTTTTGGACTGTTCCTTTGCCATAGGTTTTGGTGCCTACTACCACACCAACTTTTGAGTCTTTTACTGCTCCTGCAAGTATTTCTGAGGCAGAAGCCGAGCCTTCATTGACTATTATAGCTAGTTTAAAAGGAGGGTTCTTAAGGGCAGAACTGAAGGTTTCGTCATTGGCCTCACCTTTAGCGTCTATATGTACTATAGGCCCTTCAGGTATTATTTCTTGGCATATTTTTACTACACTGTTTAAAAGTCCTCCGGGATTGTTTCTTAAGTCAATGATGAGTCCTGTTTTGCCTTCAGCTTTGTAGTCTTCAATAATTCTCTTGAAGTCATCATAAGTTTTGTCGCTGAATTCTGTGAGCCTTATATATCCTATGCGAGAATCATTTATCACATCTTCCGCGTTTCTGCCAAAGGGGGTTTCTTTTTTTACTGATTCGATTTTAATAAGGGCTCTTGTAATTTCTATATATACTACGTCTGCTGTGCCAGCTTTTATTATACCTAGTTTTACCTTAGTTCCTGGATCACCTTTTATGAAAGTTACAGCTTTATCTAGAGTGTAATCCTTTAACTCCACACCATCTGCAGATACTATTATGTCGCCTGTGTTGAGGCCTGCTTCAAAGGCAGGTGTGCCTTCGATAGGAGATACTACCGTTATGTAGCCGTCTTTTTTCTCTATGGATACACCAATACCACCGAATTCACCGCTGGTAAAGGCGGTAAGTTCTTTGAATTCTTCAGGATTCATGTAGCTGCTGTGAGGGTCTAGAGTATTGAACATGCCGTCTATGGCTCCACGAATCAAGGTTCCTTCATCAACTTCCTTGTAGTAGCTGGATTTGATTATTTCCATGAGTGAGTCTAAGGTATCTATGGTTTCTTCATTGGAGTATGAATTTGCAAAAATAGCTCCTGTAATGGTTAGTATTATGGTTAGTATTATTGCTAAGGTTTTTTTCATTTAAATCGTCTCCTATTCTTTTGGAAATGCTTTTGGGTCTGGTTACGGGTTTCGGGTTACGAGTTTCGGGTTGCGGGCTACGTGCTGCGTGCTACGTGCTACGAGAATTATCGTATTCCTTTTTGGTCTTATGTGAAACCGTAAAAAACATTAATTAAAATTTACAACCCTTTCGCGGTAGTCGGTTTTTATTTCTTTTTGCAGATAGGTTATGAAGCGGTTTATTAAATTTGCAGCTTCGCCTCGAGTGAGCAAGCTATTTGGTTGAATCATGTTATATTCATTTGCGTCAATCATGTTTAGATCTTCAGCTACATATATGGATTTTCTTGCCCAATCAGGTATTTGAGCTTCATCGGCAAAAACTTTTCCTAAATTGGATGTTATTATGTCTTCCAGGCCTAATGCTCTTATGAGTATGGTAACTGCCTGGGCTTTGGTTATGTTGCCATCAGGATTGAAGGTGTTGTAGCTGGTGCCATTCATCAAACCAAGTTGTGTAGCCAACTTAATATAGGGATAATAGGGGTGGTTTGGATCCACGTCTGCAAATATTATGTCTTCTTGGACTTCCCTTCTGGATCTAGGCTTTTGCACATCTGTTTCTACTTCCAATCCGCAGGCTTTCACCAAAGCTTTTGCAAATTCTGCCCTGTTCATCTCAACTCTGGGATTAAAGTATCTGCTATCACTTTCAAACACGCCTAAACTGAAAAGTCTGTTGATGTCATCCCTTGCCCAATAGCCTGCCAAGTCTTGATATTGGGGTATGGGCAAAGATGTTAACTTAGGCATGGTAGTGAGCTTGAAGCTTCCCTCCCCTGTTTTTCTTCTTGTGGTTCTGTTGTTTACTACTACAGGCATATCATAATTATATACTACAGTATTTTCTTCTTTTTCACTGATTATATATCTTTCCCTAAAGCTGATTTGATTAGGGAGGCTTTGCTGAGATATTAGCTCCTTCTCTCTGATATTTGTCACACCATATTCAACAGTTCCGTTGGTCTCATGTATTCTACCTGCTTGGTTTGTAACATTTT
>JAAYMO010000101.1 GCA_012521375.1 Clostridiales bacterium | reverse complement strand
TTTGCAATTCATCTTCTGAAATTCCCAATTTTTCAGCAACATCTCTATCTGTAGCATTACCTCCCTTTTCCATTTCCACTTCCATATATGCCTTCTCAATCTCTTTTGTTTTCTGTCTTACAGAACGAGGTATCCAATCTATTTCTCTTAAATAATCTATAATTGCGCCTCTTATCCTTAAATGAGCATAAGTTTCAAACTTTACTCCTCTGCTATACTCAAACTTATCAATTGCATCTATAAGTCCAAATATTCCATAACTAACTAAATCTTCATATTCAATGGTATTATTGTAATTCACATAAAGACGACCTGCAATATATTTTACTAAATATAAATAATGTAATATTAATTTCTCTCTAATCTTCGCATCTTTATTTTTCGAATACATTTCCCATAGGTGGTTTATATCCATCTCATACCTCCACTAGGAAGTTTATTTGTTAACAATTATGATGATGAATTTTTCTTATATAGATCAGCTGGATTTATCTGATAAAACTCATCTTCTTCAGTATTTAATATTGTAAGCTCTTCGTCAGAAATTGGAGGAATATAAGCTTCATATTTATTTGGCGGTATGCTTCGTATTTTATTTTTCTTATAATCAACATATCGTTTTTTTAGAACATTTGATACTAAGATACCACAAGTTGTCAAAGAGATAATCAAAATAATATTATTAATCATAATCACTGTAAACTTTGCCCCATAATATATTCCAAATATTGTATTTATTGTTATGCCTACAGTGACTAACAGTATGGGTAAAACATTAATAAAGCCCATAAGCTTAACCTCTTTTATATCCATTTTGAGCCGTGTCCTATAGTTTTCACTAAAAGCATTCCGCTTTCAGATGAGAACTCAATGGTTCTTCCATAATTTCCTCCAGTATCTTCAGCAATTAATGGAATATTTAATTGCTTTAGTGTTTCTTTTACTGCTTGTACATTTCTTGCGCCTATTCTCATTATATCACTAGAATCATTGAAATTAAACATTTGAGCCCCACCAGCAATTTTACTTACAATTTTATGTTTAACTGCTCCCATTTTAATCATACTATCCAAAAGCTTATTGATACCTGTATCTGCAAACTTAGCTAAATTACTATTGTTTTTTATTTGGTGGCTATATGGCAGCATTATATGTACCATGCCTGATATCTTACTTTCTCTATCATGCAAGCAAACACCAACACAAGATCCTAAACCTAGAGTAACAAGAATCTTAGGTGGATATACACAATTCATATCTGCCATTCCAACTTTTATTATTTCTCCCATATTAAATAACTCCTAAACTTTTGAGTAAAATTTCGAAAGATTCCTCATCAGGAATAAGGAAAAAGTTACCTCTAACATGATTTGTTCCTTCTAAAAAATCTGTTTCTATCAAAACCACACGATCTCCTACTTGACCATATAATATTACAGGTACACTCATTATAGCTCCTGCCATATCGATAGCTAAAAAAGGTACTGATACTGTGATATTCAAACCAGTTAAGGTAGATATAGATGATATGTAGGAACTAGCTAATATATTACCAACTTCTTTTAAAGCAGAAATTTCAATGTCATCAAATTCTATACTTGTATCTTTTTTTCCCATTAACCAATTAACAAGGATCCTTGATGATTTGATATCGATTAAAAACATAATACAACCATTTATATCACCGCTTACATTGAAATATATACCTGAAACTAAAGTCTCTGGTCCACCTACTATTTCTGCAACTTCTTTAAATTCAGCAATGTTAACAATAGGTACTCTCATATCAATTTTTTTAGAAACCATTTTAGATAATGCTGTAATAGCATTTCCTGCTCCTATATTCCCAATTTCTTTTAAGACATCTATTTGCTCGCTGTTCAAATCATTAATGCCTATTGCCATCATTCCACCTCCGCTACATTAGCTAAGCAGTAAGTATTTTTTCTACATCTAATATTGTGATTACATTTTCATCAATTTTTCCTATTCCATATATGACATTTTCTTCTCCCTCTCTTAGTGAATCTGGCGGTGCTTCTATCATGTCACTATTAATTTCTATAACTTTTGAGGCTGAATCTACAATAAGACCAACCTCCATATCATTTAAATGTACAATTATTATTCTTGTGTTTTCATTATCTTCTTTTTTTTCAATATTTAATTTTTCACGGAGATCCATTATAGGTACTATTTCGCCCCTCAAGTTTATTACTCCTTTAATATAAGATGGTGTTTTAGGTACTCTTGTTATATTAGTCATCTTTTCAATTGTTTTAACTAATAATATATCGATACCGTACTCCTCTTTACCAAGTTCAAAAACTACAAATTGTTTATTAATATCACTAGATTTCATTAGCTACCCCCCTAAATAATGGTATTTGTATCGATAATTAGTGCAACTTGTCCATTCCCCAATATGGTTGCTCCTGCAATATTTTTTATACCAGATAAATACTTTCCTAAGGACTTAATTACTATTTCTTGCTGTCCAATAAGATCATCAACAATAAACCCTGCATTTTTATCTCCTTTTTTTACTATTACTATAGTAATCTCTTTATCATCTTCATTTGAGGTCTGTACTTCTAATACTTCAGCTAATCTAATAATAGGCAGGACAGAATTTCTATATAAGATTACTTCTTGACCTTGAATATTTCGTATGCTATCTTTTTCTATAGATGTTATTTCCTTAATTGAATTCAATGGTATAGCATATTTCTCATCTCCTATAATAACAAGCAAAGCTTGAATTATAGCTAAGGTAAGAGGCAATCTTATTACAAATATGCTACCTTTTTTTGTAATTGTTTCAACTCCAACAGTACCTCCTAAAGATTCAATCTTCGTTTTGACTACATCTAGTCCTACGCCTCTCCCTGAAATATCTGAAACTGTATCAGCTGTGCTAAAACCAGGACTAAAAAGCAAATCAATTGCTTCTTTTTCAGTCAATCCATCTGCCTCAGATTTATCGATAACTTTATTTTCTATAGCTTTTCTCTTTATACTATCTATATCAATTCCTTTTCCATCATCTTCAACTTCAATTACAACACTATTTCCATCTTGATAAGCTCTTAAGAAAATATTACCAATAGGGTTTTTGTTACTTTTTAATCTTTCATTTTTGTTTTCTATCCCATGATCAATGGCATTCCTAATCAAGTGTATAAGCGGATCTCCTATTTCGTCAATAACAGTTCTGTCTAGTTCTGTTTCCTCGCCACTTATATTTAGTTGTATATCCTTTTCTAATTCTCTTGATAAATCCCTAACCATTCTTGGAAATCTGTTAAATACTCTTTCTATAGGCACCATACGTACCTTCATAACCGCATCATGTAAATTTGTAGTGATTCTCTCTAAATATTCAACTGCTTCCGCCATATTTTGATTCTTAGAATCAGAATCAATATCTTCCAATCTGGTTTTTATAATTATTAACTCACTTACAAGATTCATAAGATTATCCAATCTATTAATATCAACTCTTACAGTTTTACCTACTTTTCTTTTAGTATGATGCTCTTCTATTTCCTCATTACTTTCTTTTGCTTCTATCGCTATAGCAACATCTTGTAAAGAAGTTGTTTGAACATTATTTGATATGTAATATTCTTCTATTATAACATCATCAATTTCTGATATTGATTCTATATCTTTTTTGATTCTCTCTTTACTTTCTCCTGTTATTATGGCTATTCTAAATCTATTATCAAATTTTTCATCCTCAATATCTTCTGCCGCTGGATAGGATTTAAATATCTCTGCATACTTTTCAACGCTCTTGAATACCACAAAGGCCCTAGCTGATTTCAACATACAATCTTTTTTCAAAACAATTTCTATTTTGTATACTTTCATTCCTTCAGCTATTGCTTTTTCAGCTATACTTTCATCATATTGGTTGAATTGAAAGTTTTTTAGTATTTCCTCATGCTGATGTTCGCTATATACTCTATCAGTTACGTTATCAGTATTTATTAGATTCAAGAGTTTCTTCTTTAATATATCTGCGTTATTTTCGCTTTCTTTCCCATTTACCGCTATATAGTTAATGGATTCTTCCAAAAAATCTAAGCACTCAAATAAAACATCTAAAATTCCTGAATTTACTTTCAACTTACCATTTCTAACTGCATCCAGGACGTTTTCCATATCGTGGGTTAAATTTAATATTGCATCAAATCCCATAGTGCCTGCCATCCCTTTTAATGTATGAGCAGATCTAAATACTTCATTTAAAACATATGAATCATTGGGATTGTTTTCTAGATTTAAAAGATTTTGATTCAAATTTTGTAAATGTTCATGTGCCTCTTCAATAAAGATTTCTAGGTATTGATTTATATCCATTTATTACACCTCCAAAATATGTTTGATCCGTTATTAATTACTCCATTCTCTTTTTTAGAAGTTTTCTTTGTTCACTAAATATAAATTTTGCTAAAACATGTTTATCATGTTTGCTCAATTTGTTGAATTCTACTCCATATTCATATAAGCTAGACTTTTCTTCGTTAAGCTGTTTTCGGATTATTTTACCTTTAAATATCATTTTTTTATTTTTGCTTATATCCATTACTATTTCTAATATATCATTTTCTTTCATTTCTTCCTTAGTACAAAACATGATTCCACCTTCACTAATATCTAGCAAAATACCTTCTTTGTATTCTATGTCTTCTATGTTTTCATACTCTATATTCTCAGAAAAATCAATGATTCTATATTTAATAGGTTTAACAATTCTTAACCTGTAATAATTTCTCCTTTGTATTCTAACTGGTTCGGATATGATCCTAAGTCTTAACACAGGTATGTTTTCATATTTTTTCCCTATAACAATAGTATCAAATTCATATACCGCTTCTTTTTTTCCTATAATAAGATTTAATCTTTCACCGTTTGTAAAATATATTGTTTTGCTTTTATACATTGGAAAAGATATCTCTATTGTATCATCTTGACAGATGTCTGTTATTTGACTTACATATGTATGTTTATGTGACTTATTTACTGTTTTTACATGTACTTTATCTCCTATATTAAAAGGCGCATTTATTGCTACCATATAATAAACACTCCTCTAGGTATTAAAAAACCATTTTAATTTATTAACAAAAAGTCTTAATCCATACTTTTTTTCATCTTCTTTGTGGTTAATTCTAACTAATGTTCTTGCAATATCAGTAATATTTAATGCAGCTTGTGATTTCTCATAGGCAATAATGAACGGTTCTTGCATTTTTACCGCCTTACTAATATTTATATCATTGTATATAAACCCTAATTTGCAAATTGTTAACCCTAAAAACTTATAGCATACCTGATATATCTTTTCGAGTATATTTCGTGCTTCTATGGAATTTTCAACTCTATTTAATATAATACTTATATTTTTTGTTTTATCTTTTTGGGCAATATTTTTTATTAATGCGTATGCATCTGTTATAGCAGTTGGCTCCGGTGTTGTTACAACTATTACTTCTTTTGCAGCATAGATGAAACTCATAACCTTATCAGAAATCCCAGCCCCTGTATCAATAAAAACAATATCTGCTTCCTGATCTAATTTCCCAAACTCAATAAGAAGGTGGGCTAACTTGTCTTTGCTTATTTTTATCAAGTCCTGAAGGCCTGAACCCCCAGATATGAATTTGATACCATATGGTCCCTCCTCTAATATATCATTTATATTTTTTCTATAGTTAATAACATCTGAAAGATTATATTTAGGCGTCTTTCCTAGGACTATATCTACATTTGATAATCCTAAATCTGCATCAATTATAATAACTTTTAATCCAAGCTGTGCCAGTTTTATTGCAAGATTAATTGTAATATTTGTCTTACCAACACCGCCTTTGCCACTGGTTATTGTAATAACTCTGGCATTTTTTTTAAATTCTTTATATTCCTCTTTAGGTATAATATCTTCCTCACTATTATCATCGAAAACTAAATTTTTGCTATTTAGTTTGTCAACAAGTTCTCTGAGTTTAACTGCTTGATCCTTCATATATCCTATCACCTAACAGAGAATTAATAATTTTACTTTTATTTGCTTTTTCTATATCATCTGGTACATTTTGACCATAAGTAAAATAAGATAGAGGTTTTTTTGTAAAAAAGGAGGTGTTGATTATTATACCATGGGTAGAGGTTTCATCAAGTTTTGTAAATAATAGTCTATAGTCTTCAAGAAAATCATAACTATCCAATATTTCATAACAATCCTTCATTTTTGTCCCTGCACTTATAACTAAATATACTTGAATTTCCGTGTCTGAATTTAACAGATGTTTTAACTCCATCAAATGATATTTATCATTGTGGCTTCTCCCTGCCGTATCGACCATTATAATATCTTTATCTCTATAGTTCTCAACTGCATCCTTAAACTCTTGAGGCGAATATATTACTGTTAATGGTATACCAATTATATCACTATAGGTCTTTAATTGTTCTACAGCAGCAATCCTATATGTATCTGAAGTAATAAAACCTACTTTCTTATTTAATGTCAATGAATATAATGCTGCTAATTTTGCCATTGTTGTAGTTTTTCCTACTCCAGTGGGACCTGCAAAAACTAAAACTTTGTTTTTTTGATTCTCTAAATCTTCTTCTACTGTGATATAATCTGATAATAAATTATATATTAAATTTCTTACAAAATCCTCATTGTTTTGCAAATCCATAGTAAGCTTTTCAATTTTTTTGATTATCTTTTCTATTATTGCTTCATCAACCTCTTCATTTCTTAATCTATTTATATATTCTCTACATATATCTGATAGATTTATCTCATCTGCTTTTATCACTTTATAAACTTTATTAAGCATAGATTTTATTTCATGAAATTCACTATCTATATTGCTTAATTATTTGTATTGCGAAAATGATAGTTTTTCATGAAATGACCCCTTCACTGACATATAACTAGTTTCATTATCCTGATTTTTTTTGATATTTGATACATTGCTTGAGTCATTAATTTTTGTATCTGTATAATCATCAACTGCAGCAACTACTTCTATAACTGGTTTAGAGAAAAAACCTTTAATTCCTTTTCTTCTAATTTTTCTTGTATTTATAATAACTGCATCCCTGCCTAATTCAACTCTTACTTTTTGATAGGCATCTTGTACACTATCTCCTATATATCTTTTTATTTTCATCAAATATTCACCATCCCGATAGATTGAACCTCAACTGAAGGATCTATTTCGTTATATGATAATACAATAATGCCCGGTGATACGCCTTCAGCAATTCGTTTAAAATACATTCTCACTGAAGGAGAAGTTAGAACCATTGGCTGTTCACCTATTGATATAAACTTCTGAATCTCTTTCATTAAGCTTTTAGCAATAGCTTGCGTTATTTGAGGATCCATAGATATATATGTACCATAGTCCGTCTGGTGGACTGAATCAATTATGATTTGCTCTAACTCTTGACTAAGGGTTATAAACTTTGCTTTTTTGCCATTAACAAATCTTTTTGTTATATATCTACTTAAAGATTGCCTTACATATTCAGTTAGCACATCTGGATCCTTTGTTAATACACCATAATCTGCTAGAGTCTCCATAATTGTAACCAAATCTCTGATTGAAATATTTTCTTTTAATAAATTAGCCAAAACCTTGTGTATTTCCCCTAAGCTTAAAGTTTTAGGCAAAACTTCATCTACTAAAGCAGGATATGATTCTTTCAAATTATCCAAGAGCTTCTGTACTTCCTGTCTTCCTAGCAATTCTGCAGAATGGGCTTTAATTATTTCAGTTAGATGTGTAGCAATAATAGATGGAGGGTCTACAACAGTATAGCCCATCATTTCGGCTCTTTCCCTTTGGCTTTCTGTGATCCAAACAGCAGGTAAGCCAAAAGCTGGCTCAACAGTTTTTATCCCTTCTAAATCGCCTTCTGCGGTACCAGGATTCATAGCCAAATAATTATCAAACATGATTTCACCACTTGCTACTTCTGTACCCTTAATTTTTATAACATATTCATTAGGTTTTAATTGAATATTATCCCTTAGTCTAATAACTGGCACAACTATGCCTAAATCAAGAGCACATTGCCTCCTAATCATAACAAGCCTATCTAACAAATCTCCTCCCTGATTTGCATCTACTAAGGGTAGAATACCATATCCAAACTCTAATTCAATTGGATCAACTTGTAACAACGACATTACATTCTCAGGACGCCTCATTTCATCTGCTTCATCATCTTCATGTAATGCTTCTTCCTGAATCTTAGCTTCTTTAATTGTTTTATTTAGATTATATGCCATGAAAGAAAACAACCCTGAAAGAATTATATTAGGAAAGGCAGGCAAACCTGTGAAAGCCAATAAGAATAATACACCACTGGCTAAATATAATGCTCTTGGTTGTGAAAAAAGTTGTTTGGTCATATCAGTTCCCAAATCTGATTCAGTTGCTGCTCTTGTAACAATAATTCCTGTTGCTGTAGATATCAATAAAGCTGGAATCTGACTTACTAAACCATCACCAACAGTTAGATTTGTATAAACTGAGGCTGATTCTGCTACATCCATACCTTTTTGTAATACACCAATAATAAAGCCAGCAGTGATATTTATTATAGTAATAATAATACCTGCAATTGCATCACCTTTAACAAATTTACTGGCTCCATCCATTGCACCATAAAAATCTGCCTCTTTTTGTATCTTTTTTCTTCTTTCTTTTGCTTCGCTTTCACTAATTAATCCAGAGTTTAAATCAGCATCAATAGCCATCTGTTTTCCAGGCATAGCATCTAGTGTAAATCTTGCTGCTACTTCAGCTACTCTTTCAGCACCTTTTGTTATTACCATAAACTGAATTATCACAATTATTAAATAAATCAGAATACCAACTATGATATTATTTCCTATTACAAAATTACCAAATGCTTCAATTACACTACCTGCATCAGCATTTGATAAGATTAATCTTGTAGAAGAAATATTAAGAGCTAATCTAAACAAGGTAGTTATTAAAAGCAAAGTTGGAAAGTTAGAAAATTCTAACGTTTCTTTTACATACATTGTTATAATTAATATAACAAGAGATAAAGATATATTAAAAGTCAACAATATATCCATCATCAAAGTAGGTATGGGAATAATAATCAGCAATACAATGGCAATAATGGCTATCGCCACTACTATATCTCCAAATTTAAACAAAGCTATTTCCTCCTACTTATTCTTTAAACTGTATACAAAAGCCAGAATTTCTGCTACTGCTTGATACATTTCTTCTGGTATTTGCTGTCCAATATCGGTAGTATTATATAATGCTTGAGCTATGGCCTTATTTTCTACTATTGGAATATTTGACTCTCTTGCTTTGTCTTTTATCCTAAACGCAATCAAATCCTTTCCTTTTGCTATAACAACAGGAGCGTCAGATGTATTTGCATCATACTTCAATGCAACAGCATAATGAGTAGGATTTGTTATTATAACATCAGCTTTTGGAATTTCTGCCATCATTCTTCTGAGAGATAGCTGCCTTTGTTTTTCTCTAATTCTAGATTTTATTTGAGGATTTCCTTCCACTTGTTTGTATTCTTCTTTTACTTCTTGCTTTGACATTCTCAAGTTTTTCTCATATTCCCATAGCTGATAAGCATAGTCAAATATTGCTAGCACAAGCAACACAATAGAAGCTCTAATACCAATACTAATAATGGTGTTACCCATAAAAACAAGGGATGAATTAATATCCATGTGCAAAAAGTTAATAATCATCATGTAATTATCTCGTAAAAAATCATATATAAAATATCCAATAAAAAGTATTTTAAATGATGCCTTAAAAAGTTCTACTAAAGAATTTTTTGAAAATATTCTTTTTAATCCTTCAATAGGATTTAACTTATTAAAATTTGGCATTAGAGGTTTAGTTGAAAACACAAACCCTACTTGTAAGTAATTTGCTAATAATGATGCTAAAATTGCTATACCAAAAATAGGAAGCATAATAAGCATAAAAGACATAATACAATTAACTATTATACTGCGAAAATTACTTGTATCATAGAGTTTTTCTATATCATTATAAATTGTAAAAAACTTAATTGTTTTATTTTTTAAGTGCCCATATATATATGCTGAAAAAAACTTTAGACATAAAAACATTAAAAATAATAATACTGCTGAAATAACCTCTCTGCTTTTTGCAACCTGGCCTTTTTCTCTTGCTTCTCTCCGCCTTTTAGGAGTTGCTTTTTCTGTCTTCTCCTGTGAGAAAAGAGTTAGGTTTATGACAAAGTCATCCAAATCGATCATCCTTTAACCATGCTTTGCATAATAATACTGATATAGGTAAACAATGTCTCAAACAAATAATCTAAGATATTAGAAAAGCTTGGCAAAATAATCAACAATGATAAAAGGCCTATGGTAATTTTAAGAGGCAATCCTACTATAAAAACATTCATTTGTGGTACTGTTCTAGCTAAAATACCTAAAGCTACTTCAGAGATTAAAACAGCCGCTATAATAGGAAACGCAATTTTAACAGCCATTAAAAAGGTTTCTGAAAAAATCGCTATTAAATTATTTATAAGCTCTTTTGTGAAAGATAAGCTATTTATAGGTATAATAGAATAGCTCTTCACAAGAGCCGAGAATAATATATGATGTCCGTTTGCCATAAGGAATATTAAAATTGCAAATATATATAAAAAGTTACCTATAAGTGGGACTTGAATATTGCTCTGAGGATCTAAAACATTTACCATGCCAAATCCAATCTGAGTGTCAATAATCTGCCCCGCTACATATAAAGCAGAAAAGACCATATAGCTAACATATCCAATGATAGTCCCTACAAAAAACTCCTTAATAATAATGAGACTAAAATCTATAATATTATAATAATCTATAGTAATATGGCTTAATAAAGGAGCTATGATTAAAGTAGTAAAAAGAGCTAGTCCTACTTTTAAATAAGAAGGCATATTTTGCCTTCCAAAAACAGGGCTTAATACAAATAGTGAAGTCATTCTAACCAATACTAAAAAGAAAACTATAAACTGATTCATTAAAACATATACCATTGTAATCTTCTACCTTACATAATTATGTATATTTCCAAAAAGATTAATTGTAAATTCTGTTATCACCTTTCCAATCCAGGGACCAAATATTAATAATGTAAGAAGTATTGTTATTATTTTAGGTATAAATGATAGGGTTACTTCCTGTATTTGCGTAGTTGCTTGTATTATACTTACAAGCAATCCTACCAATAGACCAAAACCCAATATTGGAGCCGCTACCATAATAGTAACACCAATAGCTCTTTGAGCTACATCTAAAACGATACTTTCATTCATGTGAACACCTCATTTATTAATCAGAAACCTAATATAAGAGATCTTATAATCAAATTCCATCCATCTACCATAACAAACAATAGAATCTTAAAAGGCATAGAAATCATAACCGGCGGTAACATCATCATACCCATTGACATAAGAGTACTTGCAACCACCATATCTATAATCAAAAAAGGTATAAATAAGAAAAAACCAATTTGAAAAGCTGTTTTTAACTCGCTTATTATAAAAGCTGGCACCAATGCCCTAGTAGGGATATCATCTATACTTGTAGTACTGTCAAGCTCTCCAATTTTTAAAAATAATGCTAAATCTTTTTCTCTTGTATATTTAAACATAAAATTCCTAATCGGTTTAATTGCGTTTTCTATAGCCTCAGCTTGAGTAATTTGTTCTTCCATAAAGGGTCTTATAGCAGTATCATTAATTTCTGCAAACACAGGTGACATAATGAAAAAAGTAAGAAACAAGGCTAATCCTATTAAAACCTGATTAGGAGGCATTTGCTGGGTCCC
The DNA here is from genome assembly GCA_012521375.1 of Clostridiales bacterium. Taxonomy (GTDB): domain Bacteria; phylum Bacillota; class Clostridia; order Lutisporales; family Lutisporaceae; genus Lutispora. The sequence goes on along the minus strand of JAAYMO010000101.1, from coordinate 1,078 downwards.
CAATGCATTTCTTGTAAATGACAGTACTATAACAATTCGTGTAAAAGAAGTTAGCATTATTAATAACGATGGTGCGATAGATAAAATAGTAAGTATAAAAAGCACTTGTAAACTCAATGCTACTTCTTGTGGAGACTCGGCGGCTCTGACATTTATGTCTATGTTTGGTATTGGGATTTCGGGCTCTGCATGTACCCAACACCCTGTTATAAGAATAAGAATTATAATAAGTAGCAATATCATAATGTTTTTCTTATACATTTTTTCTATTTCCTTTGATAAGATTTTTAAGTTTTTTAATATTATTTTTAAAACTATTGTTATAATGGTAAGATTCTAAATCATCATCAACATTGTTTAAATAGCTATCTAAACTGCTTAATCCATCAATTTCATAAGTTAATTGTTCTATTAAATTATTATCCGTAATTTTGTCTATCAAACATATGCCTTTTTGGCTGCTTGATATTAAGTAAAACTGACTATAAATGCTGACGATGTGTAGATGCCTATCATTACCTAAAGTAAGAGTCTCAATAATTCTCATATGCTTATTCTGTTTTGTCATTCTTTTTCCAATAAATTTTGAAAAATAGTAGCTAATTCCTAATACTATTGCAAATACAATAATAATATAGATCACTTTTAAAACATTCATAAAACCGCTTGTTTCATAAAAACCATTCATATCTAACTTAATACCTTCTTTACAGCTTCAATTATCCGCTCTGCTTGAAATGGTTTTACAATAAAATCTTTTGCTCCTGCTTGAATGGCTTCTATAACCATGGCCTGCTGTCCCATAGCAGAGCACATTATTATTTTAGCGGAAGGATCAATTTTCTTTATTTCCTTCACTGCCTGTATTCCATCAACTTCAGGCATCGTAATATCCATAATTACAAGATCTGGATTTAACTCTTTAAATTTATCAATGGCTTTAGCACCATTTTCCGCTTCTCCCTTAGCGTAAAGTTACTGTAGGGATTGTATGGAAATAAAAGTAAAACAATAGAAAAGAAGACTTCATCCTGTTATGATATAAGTTGAGAAACAAATAAACAAAAAAGGATGGGAG
>JAAYMO010000100.1 GCA_012521375.1 Clostridiales bacterium | reverse complement strand
TAGGGCATGGATGCCCGTTTTGCGACGTTAGAATTCTCTTTTAGATGAGCATTAGAATGTCACCTGTGACCCGTAGGGTTACCAAAGTTAATAACTGATGCGATATTATATATCCATTAGATTGGCTTTATACCGCTACTTTAACTGCATATTAAATATGTGCTGAAGAATATTGTGAGCTTTGTTAGCAGTTCTTAGCGAAGAACGAACAAAAAAGCCGTAAGGCTTTTTGTGAGATCAAGCTATAGAACTGCCTGTGACCTTTAGGTTACCCAAAGCGAACTCTTATATCTGAAGCACATATCTAATATGCAGACAAATGTAGCTTAGAGATTAGCTATAAAGACCCTGGAGGAATACCCTAGCATAAAGAGGCATATATTTCAATATAACCTATCAAGGCGGTGATTTTATGGATAGTTTCTATGATAGTGAAAGTGTTGCCAGATATCTTGAGTATATGGCCTATTTAAATACCATATCCTTTTGTCTCCTCTCAGGTTGTGGCATCACTGAATCAATAGCCAATAAACAATCCAACTATAGGGACATTAAAATAAATGTAGCTCTATATAGAAAAGCTTTGCCTGAATATGAGAATAAGCCGGAAAATCCCTATTATTTCAGTTCATATTTATGGAAAAATAAAAAAACTAAAAAAACTATAACCCCTTTAGCACAAGCTCTATCTATACTATGCCTTAATCTGTCAACCAGGAAAATTATTGATGGTTCATTGAGGATCAAAGATGGAGAAGAAATAGCATATTTTTTTGCCTATTCTTCAGTAGCCCAGTTGAATTTCATGTATGACAATCTTTCCAAGGATGACCTGCTTTACTCTTTCAAACATAAGTATGATGACTATGGAAATGATGAACTTAGAATAGATGATATGAGTTTAAAGTTATTACCCCAATATTATGCATGCGAAGCCGCTGCTTTGACACAAAACCTTATAGATACCACTGAAAGCTATTTATGTCTAAGCCCTAATTCTAAAAAAGCAATCATTAATCTACTTCCTGATTTATGCCATATAGCTATAAAAGATGCTCTTTATACTCCATCTCGTATACTATGTCAAATATGTGACAGCCTCATAAATATATATGAATATACTGATTTTAGCAAAGCCTTAGTTTATAACACCATAAACATATTAGGACAAGAACTATGCGAAAGGATCACATCAAGAGGTGAAATATTAAGACTTCCAGAAGACTCCAAAATAAGTTCATTTTTCACAACGCTTATGTCTTTGTCTATATTAAGCAGGCTTTATCTCCTTTGCAGTTTTCCCAATTATTTATCCTCTGCTTTTACATTATATGATGTATTAAAAAATCACTGGGATGATGAACAAGGTATTTTCCTAAAAAGCCAAGATAGCACCATTGAATATTCAATAAAAGAAATTGGAGCTTTGTTTTCCTCCCTTAGAAACTTTAGAAACTGTGCTAAAGGCACTTATATATATGATGTAGATAGAATGATATCCGCCTCCTTTAAAAACCTGATATTGAAAAGCGGAATATTTATTAATCAAAGTTATCCTATACTAGATGAAGAAAAGATAAATCTGCCTAAAACCATAAATACATCAAAAAAATCCCCTCCCGTTTTTTTGGAGAGGATTGAATATAAGATATCTAAGTCAAGATTTAAAATCATGGATGAATATTTCCATGCAGAGCGCTCTCTTTGGGCTTGCAGACAGCTTCTTTGAAATACTTAGTCCATTTATCCGGTGACATTATACTATGGTCGGATATTATAAATATACATTGGATATCTTCTGGAGGGATATCATGAAAAATCAATATCTCTGCATCATATCCTTCTTCCTTATCCCTCCTGACTTTTATATTTTCAATTAGACTTAATGAATCTAACCAATACTCCTCTACTATTTTAGGGCCTTTCCTTTCAATGAAATCCTTTGCTTCTTCAAAACCTTTTATGTTTTGTAAAATAAAAGGTTCGAATAATATATTGGCTTTATTTTCATTGCAAACCCAACATCTATTTATATCCGCTTTTATTTTTAATAATGCGGTATGAGAATGCCAATTGTGAGTTTTTTTAAAATTCATACTTGCAAATATGGCTTTTTTTCTAAAAACCCATGGAGGAATATTAGGAGTTTTGTATTTGTCGAAATAGTCATGGAAATGATAGTATTTTTCAAAATAAGTTGTTTTATCATCAAAACGTATTCCTTCTGCTAAGGTTTTCTCCAGATCTATAATACTCACTACATGATATAGTGCACCAGTCACGGAAAAATCCTCAAATGTCAACAAATCGCCTCCCTATCCAATAATTTACCTTAATATTGATACATTAGTTTTAGCTAATTGGAGAAAATTATTATAGGAGGTGTTTATCCTGATTCTGATAAATTGCACTGAAAATTGTATATATCAAAAAGATGGCATGTGTACCTTGGATCATGTAGGAAAAATTTCTAACACTACATCGACGGGCTGTGAATTTTATGTAGAAAATAGTAAGAAAAATGTTAATATACCGAAAGAGCCCTCCTCCAAGAATCAGTAGTATTATATAATTCAATATGAAAAAAGCAACATGCATATGTATTAGCTGTCGCTTTTTCGTATTTCCTGGGAAATATTCAACATCATGTTATATATGGACCATATAAAAATACCGTAATCAATAAATCATAGAGCATGAATAATAAGAATTCTGGTATTACATGCAAATATTCAATGCTCTTTTTCCATGCTTTTGCCATAAGATATGATATAACACTGATACAAACCATAATCATGTACTTTATAAAGGGGGGCTGCATAAAGTTTGGAATCATATAGTACGACAAGCCAGTGTAATAGGAATTTGCGGTTATTAATTTTATAATCATAAAAAGTCCTATTGCCATTGAGTAATTAAGCTTTGGATTCCTGACAAATTTTTTGATTTCAAAAACCTCTACAAAAACAAGCCATAAAATTGCTGGTATGAATACAAATGCTTTTATAATCGCTATTATAAACCCATTTATAAAAGGCGATATGCTATTTGCCATGGCTATGAAATAGTCCTGTTTCGTCGGTTTTTCCATAATAGCAGCATATTCTTCCCCGATTTCGGTAAAGAAAACATCGTACTTGAATTCTCCAGCTGCTCTTAAGAATACTAAAGCCTCATCTTCTCCATGCTTAACTATATTGATACCTTTTATAAAATCCAGCGTCTTTGTTGAATACAATTGATTGCTGATTATCCCGTCTCTGAAGTAAGCATTAAGAATCCTGAAACCGCTACCTGTTTCATCATGATGGTTTTCTATAAACACAGCCATCAATTCATCTTGCTTCTTATCCGGACATCTGACTTCACTGATATAAACATCGGTTTGGCTTTCCCTTCCCAGAGGTTTAAAGGGTTTAAAGCCCATTTCAGAAACATATGCTTCATTTAACGGCACTGCAGCATATTGAGTTTTCGCTGTCTGACCAGCCTTATTCCAAACGTTATTTTCGTAAAAAATGTACGCATAATCATTATCTAGGCCTATCTCCAAATTCCCTATGCTTTCATTTGAAATTTGGAAATTCTCTACCTTTTGTGCCTTAAGCGACCATTCACCTTTCAAGAAATTCAAATATATGATTTCTTTTTCCATAGGGGAGATTTCCCTTATAGAAACAGTGTGCAATATGCCTGCATCATCTATGGCTGCTGAAACACAAACCGGCTCTTCAAAGGCATATGTCTCTCCAAATTGATGTACTCCTTTATCATCGATCATATAATATCTGAGTCCTGTTTCATCAGCTACTGCTAGATAGATATTATCTTCATGAGACAAAGCTTCAAAATCTTTTACTTTATCTAATATGAGGCTTTTTTCCTCATAAGTATTGCCATTTATACTCTTTGATGCATATAGCTCATAGTTTTCTGTCCAAAATATATATGGCTCCATGCTTTGATATTTTACCAGCTTGTTTAAAGCAGCATCAGGTATTATGATGTCTTCCGTCTCCTTGATTCTTGCTTTATCTTTCTCTAATACTGTCTTGGTAAACCTATCCTCTTTGGCAGTTAATATCACTATGTCTTCTTCATTCATTTCCATACTCACTGTTTTTTTATAGGGACTCTTATCTATATACAGTTCTCTTGCCCACTTGTCAGAAGGTGAAGAGGTTATATGTTTCAGATTTTGACAAGTATGAAAAGAAAATATTATTAGGATAATCACTATTGAATAAAATATAGGCAAATATTTTCTTCTTTTCATATGACTCCCCCTCTGTACTCCTATAAATTTATGTATTAAAGTAGGGAATGGCTTCACCATTCCCTACTCTTAGCCTTAAGTTTCAAAGTTCTGATTGCCAAAATCACTAAAATGACTCCAGAGCCCTACTCTAACATCTTAGTTCATAACTCTTGGCTCATAGTTCAAAAGCTCATAGTTCTCAGTTCAATAGCTCTGAGCTCTAAACATTATGACACGCCACAAAGTGATCTTTATCTATTTCCCTAAACTCAGGCGTTACCTGGGAGCATATGTCAGTAGCATATCTGCATCTTGCTTTAAATCTGCATCCTGGTGGCGGATTTATCGGACTTGGTACATCCCCCTCCAATAAAATCCTTTTCCTAGATCTCTCCACATCTGGATCTGCTATGGGTATTGCTGACATAAGAGCCTGAGTATAAGGATGAATTGGCCTCTTATATAATTCAGCACTGGATGCTAACTCAACTAATGTGCCTAAATACATAACTCCTACTCTATCGGAAATATGTTTTACCATGCTCAAGTCATGAGCGATGAAAAGATAGGTCAGTTTCTTTTCATGCTGCAACTCTATGAGCAAATTGACAACCTGAGCCTGAATGGAAACATCAAGAGCTGATATAGGCTCATCGCAAACTATGAACTGAGGCTCTACAGCCAATGCACGAGCAATACCTATTCTCTGCCTCTGTCCCCCTGAGAATTCATGAGGGAATCTATTGGCATGCTCTCTATTAAGTCCAACAGTATGCAATAGCTCATATATCCTTTCCATTCTCTCTTTTCCTGTGTATAGATTATGAATATCTATTCCTTCCCCTATTATATCTCCTACTGTCATTCTGGGATCCAAAGATGCATAAGGGTCTTGGAATATCATCTGTGCTTTTTTTGTAAATTCTTTAGCTTTGTTTTTATCTAGTTTATGAACATTCATACCATCGAATAATACTTCTCCACCTGTAGCATCATAAAGTCTTATGATGGTTCTTCCAGCTGTAGATTTGCCACAGCCTGATTCTCCAACAAGACCCAGGGTTTCCCCTTCCCTTATAAAAAAGTTCAAACCATCAACAGCTTTCAATACTCCACTTCCGCCTATATAGAAGTATTTCTTTAAATCTTTAACCTCTATCAATTTTTTGGTTTCCATTATTTCACCCCTCTTCCTGTAACAGGCCTTTCAACCTTTGGTGCATAAGGATGGCCTAGCCAACAAGCTGCATAATGCTCTTTGTTGTACTCCATATTTTCAGGAGGCATTTCATAGCAAATCTCCATAGCATATTTACATCTAGCAGCAAAAGCGCATCCTTTTGGTGGGGCAAAAAGATCCGGTGGAGTTCCTGTAATTGGTATTAATTGTTCCTTATTTTCTGCATCAAGTCTTGGTACCGATTTCAAAAGTCCCCAGGTATATGGGTGCTGAGGATTATAGAATATGTCTTCTACAGTGCCACTTTCTACGACTACTCCAGCATACATAACTATAATCCTTTCTGCCATACCTGCTACAACACCAAGATCGTGGGTAATCAATATTATTGAAGTATCAAGCTTAGATTTTAATTCTTTCATCAAGTCTAAAATCTGGGCTTGAATAGTTACATCAAGGGCAGTGGTAGGTTCGTCAGCAATAAGGAGTTTTGGATTACATGCCAAAGCTATGGCTATCATAGCTCTCTGTCTCATACCACCGCTGAATTCGTGAGGATATTGTCCTGCTCTTTTATCAGGATTAGGAATACCAACTAATTTAAGCATTTCCACCGCTTTTTCCATAGCTTCTTTCTTGCTTAAATGTTGATGTTTTCTCAAACCTTCTGCTATCTGTTTGCCAACAACCATTGTAGGATTTAAAGATGTCATAGGATCTTGGAATATCATACTTATTTCTGAGCCTCTTATGGCTTCCATCTCTTTATCTGAATACTTGGTTATATCAACACCGTTAAAAATAATATTACCGCTCTTGATCCTTCCTGGAGGCATAGGTATAAGCTTCATAATGGACTGGGCAGTTACGCTTTTGCCACAGCCGGATTCTCCAACTATTGCTATTGCTTCAGCTTTATTCAAATGAAATGACACTCCCCTTACGGCCTTAACTTCTCCAGCATAAGTGTCAAAAGAAACGTATAGATCTTTGACTTCTAGAATTTTTTCTTTCTCCATATATTACACCTCCTACCTTCTCAATCTTGGATCCAGAGCATCTCTCAATCCATCGCCAAACAGATTTAATGAAAGCATTGTTATGCTTATGAAAAACGCAGGTATAAACAATCTATAAGGATATACCCTTAAAACAGCTGCGCCAGATGATGCTAGCTGTCCCCAGCTTGACATCGGAGGCTTAACACCTAATCCAATAAAGCTGAGAAAAGCCTCTGTAAATATGGCACTGGGTATCCTCATGGTTAAACTAACTATAATAACACCCAAAGTATTGGGTATAAGATGTCTAAATATCAATCTTGAAGAATTAGCTCCCAATGTTTTAGCAGCTAAAACAAATTCTTGTTCTTTTAGCTGTAATATCTGCCCTCTAACCAATCTGGCCATACTAAGCCATCCTGTTATTGCAAATGAAATTATTATGGGTACCACACCAGAGCCAACTATAACCATTATAAGGATTATAAATATCATGCCAGGTATGGCTATCATAACATCGATAAAACGCATTATGAGCATATCTAATTTGCCCCCATAATAACCTGATATACCACCGATTAATACACCAAGCAGCGTATCGAGAAGGGCAGCCATCAAGCCTATAAACAAAGATACGCGAGCTCCTACCCAAACACGAGCCCATAAATCTCTTCCCAAATCGTCAGTTCCAAACCAATGCTCCTTGCTTGGCCATTGGTCCGTATTTGATAAATCGTTATCACTATGCACATAAGGCACCATCATAGGTCCTATAATGGACATAATTGTCATAATAATTATTACAAATAGTCCAACCATTGCAATCTTATTCTTTTTTAATCTTCTCCATGCGTCCTGCCAATAAGTCATACTAGGTCTTACTATAGCCTGACTCTCTCCTTCGTTTATTCCAACATGTCTAAACTTTTCCTTGCTTATTTCCATATAGTCGGCTCCTTTCTTACTTGCCTACTCTGATTCTAGGATCAACAAATCCGTAAGCTATATCAACTAAGAAGTTCATAAATACCAAGAAAGCTCCAAAGAATATAGTCAATCCCAAAACCATAGTATAGTCTAGATTTTGTATGCTCAACACATAATGTCTCCCGAGACCGGGAATAGCAAATATCTGCTCTACCACAAAAGTACCTGTAAGAAGTGCGGCAGCTATAGGACCTAAAACAGTAACAACAGGCAGGATAGCATTTCTTATCTGATGTTTAACAGTAACCTGTATAGGAGACAATCCCTTTGCTTTTGCTGTCTTAATGTAGTCTTGCCCTACCACCTCCAGCATGCTGGTACGCATAAGCCTTGCAATCAAAGCTAATGTCCCTAATCCTAAGGAGAAAGTGGGCATAATAGTATGGGCAAAACTCTTCCACTGAGCAACAGGCAGTATCTTCCAATGTATGCCAAATAGATATTGCACTAATGCACCGACAACAAAGCTAGGTACTGACACACCTATTACAGCAATAATCATGCTGATATAGTCCCACCCTTTATTATGATTAAGAGCTGCTATGATGCCAAGAATAAGTCCAACTGTAATTGAAAAAATTAAAGAACGAATACCTAACTCTGCTGAAGCTGGAAAAGCATCTGCAATTATAGCATTTACTTCTCTGTTTTTATATCGTAGTGAATAACCCATATCTCCTTTTAATAAATTGGTCATATATGTCACATACTGTACTGGTAAGGGCTTGTCCAATCCATAATATTTCATCATGTTAGCTTTTATTTCCGGTGTAATCTTCTCACTGGAAAATGGATCTCCTGGCAATGCTCGTACTAAAAAGAATGTCAAGGTAGCTAAAATCCATACTGTTATAAGCGATACAAAGAATCTTTTTATAATGTATCTTATCAAAATATAGGCACCTCCAAACCTAAATTAAATTATGAATTTTTTATGAAATAATTGTGATGATTTTAAGAAATATTTCTCTCAAATATGGGACAAAGGTATATGTTAACATATACCTTTGTCTTTCATACATTATAACTTATATTTTATATTATTTATTATCTTGTAATATCAGCGTATGTGAAGTCTGGGTCAGCACCTATAAAGTTTCTAACTAATCCTGTCAATCCATCAACATGTATCCATGCTCTTCTTCTAAAGTAAACAGGAACTACTGGACCATTTTCAAGCAAGTATTTTTCTGCCTCAAACATCTTGTCTGCTCTTGCTTTTAAATCAGGACTTGTTCTAATGAAGTTAATCATATCTGTATAGGTCTGATCTTCCCAACCTGAATCATTATTTCCACCGCCGATTACCCATAGATCTAGGTAAGTCAAAGGATCATCGTAGTCAGGACCCCAACCTGCGAATACTATGTCATAATCCAAAGCAGTCATAAGTTCAAGTCTTTGCTTGAATGGTACTTGTTTGATTTCAATATTTATGCCAAGGTTGCGTTTTAACATATCTTGAATAGCTTCTGCTGAAATCCTTGCAGTATCGGAATCATCTGTCAGATATTCAAATGTAGGAATTTGGTCAGCTGTAGCTCCAATTTCCTCTAAAGCTTTATTCAAATACTCTTTTGCTTTATCCACATCTGCATTCTTTGAATAGAACTCATATGGATATTCCTCGGCAAAAGTATCGTTTACGCCAGCCAAAAGCGGCAATACATATCTAGTAGCTGGATCTGAACCATTCTTCAAAACTGCATCAACAAAGCTCTGTCTGTCTATAGCAAAGCCCAGTGCTTTTCTGAAATTAGCATTTCCAGTAAACTTGCCAGTTTCAGGAGTTTTTCCCTTAACATTGAACTGGAAGTAGAATTCTGCACCATCATAGTAGAATTTAGCCTGGCCGTTGTCAATAAATTCCTGTACCCTTGCAGCAGGGAGCATAACAAAGTCAAGGTCTCCAGCTTCATACATACCCATTGCAGTATTGGAATCTGTAACTATTGCAATCTCTACTCTGTCTATTTTTATAGCGTCTTTGTTCCAATACTTATCGTTCTTCTCAAGAACAAGGCCATCTTCATGTCTCCACTCAGTCATGATAAATGGACCATTATAAAGGATCTTATCAGCTTCTGAAGCATAAGCTGTTCCATGAGTTTCGACAAAATCCTGTCTTACTGGGAACAAGGATATAAAGTTTGTCAAGGATAAGAAATAACCTGTTGGGTTTTCTAGCTTAATCTCCAGAGTCTTATCATCTAACGCCTTAACTCCAACCTGTGAAGGATCAGTGATCTTTCCAGTGTTGTAAGCTTCACCGTTCAGTATATAATAACCTTGGTATGCATACTCTGAAGCTGTAGCAGGATCCAGCAACCTCTTGATACCATATTCAAAATCATGTGCTGTTACTGGCTCTCCATCGTTCCATACAGCATCTCTCAGATGGAAAGTGTAAGTAAGACCATCTTCGGAAATCTCCCAAGATTCAGCCATGCCTGGTTGAATATCTCCATCGTATACCCTTACAAGGCCTTCATAAAGATGGTTGCCCAACATAATAGCATAAGTATCTGTAGCTATCTGTTGATCAAGTGCTGGAGGCTCTGCTCCAATGTGAAATCTTAGCACCTTTTCTCCTGCTGCAGGCTCTTCACCTGGAGTCGGTTCCTCTGCAGGAGCCTTTGGTCCGCATGCTGTAAGCACTAAACTAAGCGCAAGCAGCATCACAATAACTAATGTTAGTGATCTTCTCATTAATTCATCCCCCTTATTTTTTCTTAGGTGCATTATTTGCACCGAACTACGAGAATTTTATGTAGATACAGCTTCGCTGTACTACAACCTAGCCAAAAAGATAAGATATTAATTTTATAACATTTATATTACACGAATTTAAAGGTTTTTTCAATAGATTTTATGCCCATAAAATATATATGCCAAAATTCATTCGGATATTATAAATATGTAATCAAGCAAAATCAAGGTTTTAGCATTGTAAGGTTTTTTTGATTTTTTTTGCTGTAATAATTTCATATAAGATACATATGAAATCATATAACCCTTATAACATCAGATTATTGTCTCTAAATTATGCTGCTTTTTATATCTTAAGACAACAAATCTCTAAGCATTTTATTTATAAGCTGAGGGTTTGCTTTGCCCTTAGACGCCTTCATGCATTGACCTACAAGATATCCTAAAGCATTTGTCTTCCCTCTCTTATAATCTTCAACAGTTTTCTGATTTTCATCTACAACCTTTTTTACCAACTCAGCTATAGCATCTTCATCACTTATCTGCTTTAATCCCAATCTATCTACTAATACTTCTGGTTCTTCACCAGTTTTGTACATCTCCTCAAAAACCTGTTTTGCACCAGTGCTGCTTAATACTCCTTCATCTACTAAATCTATCAATCGTCCTAAGGATTGAGGTTTAATATTAAGATCTTTTAATTCAATATCCTCTTCCTTCATTATTCTCAAAACTTCTCCCATAACCCAATTACTTACTGCTTTCGGGTTTTTATGTCCTTTTGCACATTCTTCGAAAAAGTTAGATAATTCCTTTGTGAGAGTCAAAATAGATGCATCATATTCAGGAATGCCAAACTCCTTTACAAATCTTTTTCTCTTATCATCAGGAAGTTCCGGCAAATCTTTTCTTATGCTCTCTATCCATTCTTTATCCAATACGATAGGTACTAAATCCGGTTCAGGAAAATTTCTGTAATCATCGGCCTGTTCTTTAGTTCTCATTGACACGGTAATGCCCTTCGCCTCATCCCATCTTCTGGTTTCCTGAATAATAGTGCCACCTTGAGAGAGGATTCTTCTGTGTCTTTCTTCTTCATATTCTAAAGCTCGTTGCAAAGCCTTCATAGAGTTCATATTTTTTATTTCGGTTTTAATACCAAAACTTTTTTGACCAACAGGTCTTATAGATATATTAGCATCGCATCTCAATGAGCCTTCCTGCATTTTACAATCTGATATTTCAAGATACTCCAATATACCCTTCAATTTTTCTAAATATAATCTGGCTTCCAAAGGACTTCTTAAATCCGGCTCAGATACTATTTCTATCAAAGGCACTCCGCTTCTGTTAAAGTCAACCAATGAATAATCTTCTGATTCTGTGCCATGTAGAAGTTTTCCTGCATCTTCTTCAATATGAATCCTTGTAATTCCAATATGTTTATCTTGACCATCTATTTCTATTTTTATTCTGCCGTCTCTACACAAAGGCAAATCAAACTGGGAAATCTGATAGGCCTTAGGCAAATCAGGATAAAAATAGTTTTTCCTGTCAGTTTTGCTAAACAATGATATATGGCAATTGAGAGCCAAACCTGCTCTAACTGCATATTCTACGACCTTTTTGTTTAGTACTGGTAATGCACCAGGATAACCCATGCAAATAGGGCAGCAATTGGTATTTACTTCTCCACCAAATTCATTTTTGCAACTGCAAAAGGCTTTGGTTTTTGTGCTTAGTTCTGCATGGACTTCCAGTCCTATTATGGTTTCATAATTCATAACTTACACCACCTTACAAAGTAGGTTTATTCTTATAATAATTTGTATTTTTTTCAAAAGCATGAGCTGCTTTTATTATGTCAGCCTCTCCCATAGCCTTGCTCATTATCTGCATGCCTACTGGCAAGCCCTTGGAAAATCCACAAGGTATGGACATAGCAGGTATGCCTGCAATATTTGCAGTTACAGTGCATATATCAGACATATACATTGCCACCAAATCTTCGGATTTTTCCCCAATCTTGGAGGCTATGGTAGGATAAGTAGGAGTAATAAGTATATCATATTTCACAAATGCTTCTTCAAGCTCCTGTTTTATAAGCCTTCTTACCTTCAATGCTCTATTATAATGAGTATCATAACACTTTGAACTTAGTGAATAAGTACCTAGCATTATTCTAAATTTCACTTCGCTCCCAAACCCTTGGCTTCGGCTATTCACATATAACTCTTCCAAATCCTTATACTCTTTAGCTCTATATCCATATCTTACTCCATCGAATCTGGCTAAATTAGATGAAGCCTCTGAAGACGATATTATATAGTATACAGGAACAGCATATTTAGCATAAGGAAGGCTAATCTCTTCTACATGTGCTCCTAATCTTTCCAAAACTTTAACTCCATCCAATATCATTTCTTTAACTTCCCCATCAATGCCTTTATCATAATATTCCTTAGGCAAGCCAATCTTCATACCCTTAATATCCTTGTTCAAAGCTTCCTTGAAATCCCCGAACTCAATAGGTAAAGATGTGGTATCTTTTTCATCATAGCCATATAAATAATTAAGTATAATGGCACAATCTTCTACATCTTTTGCAAAAGTACCTATCTGATCAAAGGAAGAAGCAAAAGCAACAAGACCATACCTGGATATCGCTCCATAAGTTGGCTTGAATCCTATAACTCCACATAATGAAGCTGGTTGTCTCATAGAACCTCCAGTATCTGAGCCTATAGCAAAATATGCTTCATCGGCTGCAACCGCTGCAGCAGAACCTCCACTGGAGCCTCCGGGAACTCGCTCCAAATCCCATGGATTTTTAGTGATTTTGAAAGCAGAAGTCTCCGTTGAACAGCCCATGGCAAATTCATCTAGATTGGTTTTTCCCACAAGGATTGCTCCTGCCTCTTTCAGCTTTTCAAATACATGAGCATCAAAAGGCGGAATATAATTTTCTAACATTTTTGATGCACAGGTAGTCTTTATTCCTTTAGTAGAAATATTATCTTTAACAGCCATAGGAATTCCCGCCAAATCCCCTAGCTTTTCTCCCTTTAGACGTCTCTTGTCAATTGATTCAGCAGCCTCGTAGGCATAATCCTTGGTAAGGGTTAAATAGGCTTCTATCTTGTCTTCCACAGCCTCGATACGCCCATATACACTATCTAATACCTCTTTGGAGCTTATTTCTCCATTTCTCATCATATCTCTTATCTCATGAAGAGTAAGGCTAAATAAATCCAATGTGTTCACCTCTCCCTATTCTATTATCTTGCTTACCTTTATGCAGCCATATAATTTTTCCGGTGCATTTGCCAGTAAGGTCTCTCTATCATAAGATTCCATTGGCTCATCTTCCCTCATCACATTTGACAGGTTATTGATATTAACTAAGGGTTCCACATTTTCTAAGTCCAGTTCATCAAACATTCTTGCATAATTAAGAACCAAATTGAATTTTTTTGTTATCTTTTCTTCATCTTCTTCACTCAATTTGAGTTTGGCAAGAGATGCTATATTTAACAATTCCTTTTTTTCAATCATATTATTCCCGCCTTTCTATCCATTTTTTAAAGGTATTTTCATCTATTACTGTTATGCCAAGTTCATTGGCTTTTTGCAGCTTAGAACCTGCCTCTTCTCCCGCCAACACATAATCTGTCTTCTTGCTGACACTGGATGAAACTTTTCCTCCGAAACTCTCTATTATCTCCTTTGCCTTACCTCTAGTAAAATCAGTTAAGGCGCCTGTAAGCACAAAAGTTTTACCTTTGAAATATTCATTTTGGATAATATTCTTTTTTTCTGTCTCCATATTTACTCCCATTTTTTTTAGTTTATCTATCAGAGCAAGATTTTCTTCCACTTTGAAAAATGCCAGTATACTTTCAGCCATTTTATTTCCGATCTCTTCTACAGATATAAGCTCTTCATAAGTGGCTTCCATTATTCTATCCATGCTTCCGAAAGCCTCTGCCAAAAGTCTGGAAGCCTTTTGTCCTATCATTCTGATTCCTAAGCCAAATATTAGTCTATCAAGATTGTTCTTCTTAGATTTTTCTATGGCATTTAACATATTATCTACAGATTTTTCTCCCATTCGCTCCACTTGTATCAATTCTTCCCTTCTATCCTTAAGAAGATACAAGTCTGCAGCGTCTTTTATAAAGCCTTTATCTAAAAGAACAGTTATAATTTGGGGACCTAGACCTTCAATATTCATAGCATCCCTCGAAACAAAGTGGAATAAAGCCCTTTTTAGCTGTGCAGGACAGGAAGCATTGGTGCATCTTATTGCAACTTCTTCATCTATCCTCATAACTTCAGAACCACATGCAGGACAATGCTTTGGCATTTCAAAAGCCCTTTGTGTCCCATCCCTTTCGGATTTTACAACTTCCACGATCTCTGGAATTACATCCCCGGCTTTTTGAAGAATAACCATATCTCCTATCATAATATCTTTTTCTCTGATATAATCCTCATTATGTAATGTGGCTCTTCCCACAGTAGAACCGGCAATTCTAACAGGCTCTAATATAGCTGTAGGAGTTATGACGCCGGTACGACCTACCTGTAGTATTATATCTTTAAGCCGTGTTTTCTTCTTTTCAGGAGGAAACTTATAAGCTACTGCCCATCTTGGAGCCTTTGTGGTACTGCCTAATAAATCTCTATATCTTAAGTCGTTCACTTTTATGACTAACCCGTCTATTTCATAACTTAGGCTTCCTCTCTCATCAGCCCATCTATTACATTGCTCATATATATCTTGCCATCCTTTGCATATGACCAAGTAAGGGCTGATTTTGAAACCTATTTTTTTAAGATATTCCAACGATTCCACATGGGTTTGAAAACTCTTCCCTGATATAGACTCCACGTTAAACACAAAAATATCTAAAGGTCTTTTGGCGGTTATAGAGGTATCCAATTGTCTTAACGAACCTGCCGCCGCATTTCTTGGGTTAGCAAATAAAGGCTCCCCCATCTCTTCTCTTAACGCATTGAGCCTTTCAAAATCCTTTTTGGAAATGAAAACTTCTCCTCTCACTTCCAAATCCACTGGTTCTTTAAGCCTTAAGGGAATAGATTTAATAGTTCTGAGATTAGCTGTAATATCTTCGCCTCTGATACCATCCCCTCTTGTAGCTCCTCGAACAAATACACCTTTTTCATAATTCAACACAACTGTCAAGCCGTCTATCTTCAGCTCCAGCGCATACTCTACTTCATCAACACCAAGACTACGCTTTATCCTGTTGTCAAAATCCCTTAAATCGCCTTCATCGAATACATTCCCTAAGCTTAACTTTTGAGTACTGTGAATAACTTCATTAAAACCCTTTAAGATCTCCCCTCCAACTTTCTGAGAAGGAGAATCGGATCTTAAATACTGGGGATGGGCTTGCTCTAACTCTATAAGTTCTCTCATAAGAAGATCGTATTCATAATCACTTATCTCAGGGCTATCGAGTACATAATATAAATAATTATGATGATTTATTATTTCGATGAGTTCGTCTATTCTTTTTTTATGATTATTCATATATTTCCTCCTTTCCTTATCAGCCGCTGGTCTTTAGTATTGCTGCGTGCTGCGGGCTACGTGCAATATATTTGGTATTCCTTTTAAGTCTAAACTATGAATCTTGAGCTATGAGTGCAGTCGAAGGCTGCAAGTCATCAATCTCTTATATTCAGTCAACGGTCATCTGTCGCTTGTTCCTGGTTACGAGTTGCGGGTTACGAGTTACGAGTTTTTGGGTATTTCTCTTGGGTCTTGACTCGTGATCCGTGACTCTTGACGCGAACCCTCTCTGGACGCCAGCGGTTAGAAGCTAGAAGCCAGCAGCCAAATTCTATATTTTCATCATCAATTCCTTAGGTATCTCCCTCAAGAATCTTGATTCCATTGTATAGGATCTTGACCCATACAAAGTTCTCTCAAAGGCTGAAGTAAGAAACAGTTTCTCCTTTGCCCTAGTAATCCCTACATACATGAGTCTTCTTTCTTCCTCCAGCTGATGTTCTTCGAAAAATGCTCTTTGTGTAGGGAAAAGCCCTTCCTCTAAGCCGCATATAAATACCACAGGAAACTCCAAACCTTTGGCACTGTGCAAAGTCATCATGGCGATACCATCTCTTTCCTCGTCTAATCCATCTATATCTGACATCAATGCCATGTTCTCCAAAAATCCTGTAAGGGAACTATCTTCATTTTTTTCTTCATATTCCATTGCGGCAGAAATCAATTCTTTAATATTTTTCCCTCTTTCCTGGTCTTCTTCATCACCTTTCTCCAATTCCTCCAAATATCCACTTCTGAGTATTACTTGATTTATTACCTCAGATGCAGTTTCCTTTTCCGCTATGCTCATCAACTCTGCTATCAGTCTTAGAAACTCTTTAATATTGGTTTTTGCCTTTTTACCTATAGATTTAATATTATCAACAAAAAGCAAACTGTCATAAAATGATAATCCCCGTTCTGCTGCATAAGCCTCCAATGCATTTATGGTAGCCTTGCCTATTCCTCTTTTAGGAACATTTATAATTCTTTTTACACTCAGATCTCCTTCTGGATTTTGTATAACCCTTAAATAAGCTATCACATCCTTGACTTCCATCCTATCATAAAAACGATGGCCTCCTACAATTTTATAAGGTATACCTCTGGCCATGCACATTTCTTCCAGGACACGAGATTGGGTATTGGTCCTGTATAGTATGGCAAAATTATTGAGACTCCTTTGTTCCTGAAATGCCATTCTATCTATCTGGCTTATAATAAAATCCGCTTCATCTCTTTCATCTAAAGCTTTATAATACACTATAGCCTTGCCTTCTCCATTGTCTGTCCATAGCCTTTTCTTCTTTCTTCCATAATTGTTGCTTATAACGCTATTAGCCGCATCCAATATAGTTTGAGTAGAACGGTAGTTTTGCTCTAACTTTATCACCTTAGCATCTGGAAAATCCTTCTCAAAGTTCAATATATTGCCTATGTCAGCGCCTCTCCAACTATAAATACTCTGATCATCATCTCCAACGACACAGAGATTCCTATGATTTTTTGCCAGCAGATTAACCAACATATACTGACAATAGTTAGTATCCTGATACTCATCTACCATTATATATTTGAACTTCTGCTGATAGTGCTGCAGCACATCAGGATGGTTTTGAAAGAGTTCTACAGTCTTGAACAATATATCATCAAAATCCAATGCATTATTAGCCATGAGCTTTTTCTGATAGAGAGAATAAATATCAGCTACCTTTTTCGATCTAAAATCTCTCCCATATCTATCATAAAACTTATCAGGAGTTATAAGCTTATCCTTAGCCTTAGATATGGTTGATAAGACTTCTTTAGGCGGGAAATTCTTTTCATTATAATTAAGCTCTTTTAAACACTCTTTTATGAGCTTTGCCTGATCATCAGTATCAAATATAATGAAGTTTCTCTTATAACCTTTAAGCTTTTCAATCTCCATTCTTAGAATCCTGGCGCAGGCTGAATGAAATGTGGATACCCACATATCGTAGGAGACTTCCAAAAGACTCTCCACTCTTTCTTTCATTTCCTTGGCAGCCTTGTTGGTAAATGTAATGGCCAGAATATTAGATGGATAAACATTTTTTACGTTTATCAGATATGCAATCCTATGGGTAAGAACTCTAGTCTTGCCCGAGCCTGCACCGGCCAATATAAGTAAAGGTCCTTCTGTATGTTCTACTGCTTCCCTTTGCTGTTTGTTTAAATTGTCCAAAAGATTATTCATCTTAACCTCCAAAAGTATAATTGGCATATTTTATTCTTTTATTTTATAACAACTACAGCAATTGCACAAGCAATTACAACACTACATATAAGGTAAACCTATGTAATCAAAAAATTACAAAACTCTTTTGTATAATCAAATTTATTATGAAAAAAATATAATAACTTAAATAATACGAATTGCCAAATGTTATCTATTAAAAAGGAGTGAAATCATGGATAAGGATAAATTCATCAACAAAACAAATGCTATAGAGCATAACATAATAGACAAAACATATAATGGGGCTGATTATCCCATCATTGAAAGGGAATACAATGCTTATTATTTCCCTGAAAACTATGACCCAGACAATATGGAAGACCAAAGCAAAGCATTAGAGAATTGCTTTAAAGAACAATGTAAGGTAAAGGTTTGGAAGGACATAAAAACAAAATAGGAGGGTTGTACCCTCCTAAACCTTCTTCAACACCGCTATCACCAAAGATGAAAGAATAAGAGCTGCGCCTATCAATCCGCCGAAAAGAATAGTTTCTTTGAGAATAAAATAAGACATTATCAATGTAAATAAAGGTTCTCCCAAAAATAGTATGCCCGCGGCTTCAGGGCTGGCAACCTTCTGTGCCCTGGTTTGAAACAAAGTAGCCATACCAGTACATAAAACCCCTATTATGATTATGGGTATCAGCCCATTCATTATATGGTTTATGCTAAATCCTTCGAATAAAACAGCAGCGATAAAAAAGCATATCGACACTATAACCAATTGAATCAAGGTTAACAATGTATCTTCTATATTTTTACCATGCCTATCCAAAGTCAATACATACATGGTATAGACTATTGAAGAAGCTATTGCCAATGCATCTCCGTAATTGAAACTTGTTCCATTGATACCGGAAATCAATACCATACCTGCCAAAGATAACACAACGCTTATTATTATCCATTTTGATGGTGTTGTTTTCTTCCTTATTGTTTCTACCAAAGGTATGAATAATACCGATAGAGATATCAAAAATGCTGACTTGGATGCACTGGTATACTTTAAGCAGATAACACCAAATGCATAAGCTCCAAATAGCAAAATACCTAAAGGAATACCTACCTTTAAATCTTGTTTTCTTATTCTCGCAACATTACTGGGTTGTAATGCAAAAATAAAAAGTGTTCCTACTGTAAATCTTCCCATCAAAAGATGATAGAATGGCATATCTCCTATATGCTTCTTTATAATAACTGTAGAAAGAGCCCAGCTGAATGCTACAAAAAGCAATTCTGCATAAGCTTTTATTTTTTTTGCTTCCAATACGTTAGAATTCATCTCAGTCATTTTAATTTCTCCTAAAGATTATAATAACGCCCAAATAATTATAGCATATTTAGAAAAATTAACAATATCAATTGTTTTCTACACGAATAATGCTTGATATACTATTCACCACGTCCAAAGATTCTATAGCTTCAATGGCTTTTCTAAAGCTGCTTTCCCCTACTTTTGCAGTAATCCACACAATCTCTGCTTTATCTCCTTCAGTCTTTTTCTGAAGCACAGATTCTATGCTTACTCCAAAGTTTCCAAATACGGCAGCAATTTTGGCCAAAACCCCAGGCTTATTTATGACATTCATTCTAGTATAGTAACCGGCCTTTAATTCCTCTACATAGTCTTTATCAGTAAAACAACTACAATTAGATTGCATTTTGTTACCCATTACAATTTGTTTTGCTATAGCCATTATGTCTGCTGCCACTGAGTTTCCTGTAGCCATTTGCCCTGCCCCAGGGCCATAGAACATTAACTCTCCTACAGCTTCCGAATTGATAAATACAGCATTATTTACCCCCATTACCCCAGCCAACGGATGTTGTTTTGGCAGCATAACAGGGCTTACGCTTATATCCAGTTTACCTTCAACGTCCTGTGCGATACCAAGCAACTTTATTGTCCATCCCAGTTCATTTCCGTACTCAATATCCAACTGGCTTACTTTGGATATACCCTCTCTTTTTACCTTATCTATATCTACTTTTGAATGAAATCCTATAGATGATAGGATAGCCATCTTGTATGCAGCATCATATCCTTCCACATCAGCAGTAGGATCTGCCTCAGCATAGCCTAAAGCTTGAGCTTCTCTTAATGCCTCTTCATATTCGCTGCCTTCTTGGGACATCTTTGTCAAAATATAATTGGTAGTTCCATTTACTATGCCCATTATTTTTGTTATTCTATCTGTGGCTAGAGAATTCTTTAGGGCACGGATTATAGGTACTCCTCCGCAAACGCTGGCTTCAAAACAAAGTCTCAAACTATTTTCATCAGCTTTAGTCAGAATATCTCTTCCTTTTTTAGCCATAACCTCTTTGTTAGCTGTAACTACATGCTTGCCTCTCTCTAAAGCTTTCATTATATATGAATACGCTGGTTCTAAACCTCCCATAAGCTCTACAACAATATCAATTTCAGGATTTTCTAATATATCATCAGCATCAGATGTAAACAAATATTCAGGAGCTTCAATCTGCCTCTTTTTATTTATGTCTCTTACGAGAATTTTCACAACTTCTATATCCGCACCTACTTGATTTACAATTAACTCTCTGTTTTCCGTCAATATTTTATATGTTCCTGTACCTACAGTTCCAAAACCCATTATGGCTACTTTAACTTTTTCTCTCATATGTACTTCCTCCAATACAATTTTATATAGTTTCCATGTTTGTTTATAAGAAACATGTGTATGCAACAATAAACATTTTACCAGCCTTTTACGGGTTTGACAATAGATAAAGGTTATAAGTTTACACAAACTTATAACCTTTATCTATATTAACTATATCTCTTAGTATAGAAGCAGCCGCTGCTTTGGTGCCGGAAGCTCCTCCTATTATGGTTAAATCGCCCAATGTATCAGATATATATGTAACACCTTTGTTTTTTCCATCTACTCCGTAAAGCGGATGAGAAGGATCTATCTCCTCTAAGGTAACATACATATCAAGCTTTTCTCCATCTTTTACAGTTCTGCCTATAAGTTTCAACTTTCTGCCCTTTGTTTTTGCATTGATTATGTCTTTTCGGGTTATACCAGTTATTCCCGATACATTTATATCTTTTAGGGTTTTTTCTTCACCCATGAGCACATTGACGAGTATGAGCATTTTAATTGCAGTGTCCCATCCCTCTATGTCATATGATGGATCCGTTTCTGCTATGCCCAAATCTTGTGCAGTTTTCAGCGCTTCCTGGTAATCTATGGCCTTTTCTTCCATTTGCTGGATGATAAAATTAGTTGTTCCATTTAGAACACCTTCTATGGAAAGTATTTCAGATCCTGCTAAATCCATGAGACCAGCGTTTATTGTAGGCAAAGCCCCACCGGTGGTGCAACCTATACCCAATTGGACGCTATTTTCTTTTGCCAAATCTTTCAACTTCTTATAAGCCAACATTATGGGACCTTTGTTTCCAGTAACAACATTGATTCCATTTTTTAAAGCCTGTGTAATATGGCTAAGTCCAGGTTCTCCAGTATCCTTATTGGTTGGAGTAAGTTCTACAAGCATATCAACATCCTTATTGGAAATGATATCCTCAAAAGATAGATTTGGATTTCCGCCTATAGAGTATTTGAATATGTTTCTCTCAGAAGCAGCAAACTCTAAAAAATCTGCTTTATCTATGCCCTGAGGATTATATACTCCCCCTTTGCTGCTCAAAACATATTTTAAAGATATACAGAGTCCTTGAGCCATCAACTGTCTTTCCTTCTCTTGCAACAATCGGATAAAGGCTTTTCCCACTCCACCACAGCCTAATAATGCAATATTCATCTCTCAACCTCCTTTTTACCAATCGAGAACAGTTTGAGCCACTAGGAACAGTTTGTCCCTGCTCACCTAAGAAAAATGAGCCACTGAGAACTGTCCCGGTGGCTCACCCGTAGCCCATGCTTTTACTTGCTGTAGTCGTAGAATCCTTTTCCAGTCTTTCGGCCTAGCAGATTTCCTCTTACCATCTTCCTTAATAGTGGATGGGGTCTATATTTTGAATCACTGAATTCAGTGTACAGTACTTCCATAATGGCTAGGCAAACATCATTGCCTATCAAGTCTGCCAAAGCCAAGGGTCCCATAGGATGGTTAGCGCCAAGTTTCATAGCCTCATCTATGTCTTCTGCCTTGGCTATGCCTTCTGCCAATATTCCTACTGCTTCATTTATCATAGGAATTAGTATTCTGTTTACAACAAAACCTGGTGCTTCCTCTACTTCTACAGGTTTTTTCCCTACCTGTTCTGCTATTTCAAATATCTTATCTCTGGTTTCTTGGGATGTGGCTATTCCCTTTATTACCTCTACTAGTTTCATCAAAGGTACCGGATTGAAAAAGTGCATGCCGATTACCTTATCAGGCCTGTTTGTAACACTGGCAATCTCTGTTATGGATAAAGACGAAGTATTTGTTGCTAAAATAGTTTCAGGCTTGCATATTTTATCAAGTTCAGCAAATAGCTCTTTTTTCAGATTGAGCTCTTCTACAGCAGCTTCAATAACAAGATCTGCATCTTTAGCTGCTTCAAGTTCTTGAGCAGATTTAATATTTCCCAAAATTCTATCCTTTTCTTCTTCCGTCATTTTGCCTTTCTGTACTAATCTATCCAGCGACTTGACAATTTTACTCATGCCTTTGCCTGGAGTTCTCTCCCTCATGGTCACTTCTATACCTGCTTGGGCAAAAGTCTGAACTATTCCGGTACCCATGGTGCCGGAACCTAATACAAATACTTTCATCTAATACACCCCCGTTAATTTTTGAAATTGGGTTTTCGTTTTTCTAAGAATGCTGTCATACCCTCTTTTTGGTCTTCATTTGCAAAACATGCGGCAAACATTTCAATTTCTATGGCTATACCTTCATCGATATTAGTCTCGATACCGCGATTTATAGCAGCTTTAGCATTTCTTACAGCAATCTGACCTTTAGACGCTATTGTTTTGCCCATATCAATGGCTGTCTGTAAACATTCATCATGGGGAACCACTTTGTTGACCAGCCCAATCCTTAGAGCCTCTTCAGCTCCTATGGTTCCTCCCGTAAATATTAGTTCTTTAGCTATCTTTGGGCCTACTATCCTCGGCAACCTCTGAGTACCGCTAAAACCAGGAATTATACCTAAGCCTACTTCAGGCTGCCCAAACTTTGCCTGTTCACTGGCTATTATTATGTCGCATGCCATTGCAAGTTCGCAACCTCCGCCCAAGGCGTATCCATTGACTGCAGCAATAACGGGTTTGGTAATGGTCTCAATTTTTCTGAAGATTTCTGAACCCATCTGTCCAAATGACTTTGCCTCTTCCGGGGTCATGTCCTTCATCTCTGCAATATCAGCTCCTGCAACAAAGGCTTTGCCTTCTCCTGTCAGCACAATCACATATACATCCTTATTCTTTTCCAACTGGTCTATAGCATTGCTCAGCTCTTTCAACACTGACCTATTGAGAGCATTTAAAGCTTTTGGCCTACTTATGGTTATGACACCCACATTGCCATCTTGAGTCAATGTCAGATACTTGTGATCCATAGAGGGCCCTCCTTTTATTTTTGTTCTTTCAGCTTTTTCACCTCTTCAATGAGCATAGGAACTACTTTGTAAAGGTCACCCACTATTCCATAATCTGCAACAGAAAAAATGGGGGCATCAGGATTTTTGTTGATGGCTATAATGCAATCGCTATTTTGCATACCTGCCAAATGCTGTATGGCTCCGGAAATTCCACATGCTATATATACCTTTGGTCTTACAGTCTTGCCTGTCTGGCCTACCTGGTGATCATGAGAAATCCAGCCTGCATCTACTGCCGCACGAGATGAACCTACAACACCGCCTAAAGCATTTGCTAGTTCCTCCATAAGCTTAAAGCCTTCTGGTCCTCCTAATCCCCTTCCACCAGAGACAATATATTCTGCTTCCACAAGATTTACTATTTGTTTTGTTGATTTAACCACTTGTTCTACTTTTACCCTTAGATCTTCATCGCTAAGTTGAGCTTCTACTTTTTCTATAACACCTTTTCTTTTTTCGTCCTTCTCCATCTTCTTCATAACACCAGGTCTTACAGTTGCCATCTGAGGCCTATGTTTCGGAGTCACTATGGTAGCCATAATATTACCTCCAAAAGCCGGTCTGGTTTGAAGAAGGATTTTCTGTTCTTCATCTATATCTAGTTTTGTGCAATCGGCAGTGAGCCCTGTATTCAATCTTGCCGCAACTCTTGGAGCCAAGTCTCTTCCTATATTAGTAGCTCCTATTAACATGATTTCAGGTTTTCTCTCATTGATAAGATCTGTTATAACTTTAGTATAACCGTCAGTGGTGTAATTTTGCAATAGTTTGTGCTCTACATAAATTACTTTGTCGGCACCATAATGTACAAGCTCTTCACAGATAAAATCAACTCCGCTGCCTAAAAGCACTGCCGAAAGCTCTACACCCAACTTGTTTGCTAGCTTTCTTCCTGCTCCCAAAAGTTCCAAGGAAGTAGTCATCAGCTTTCCTAATCTCTGCTCTGCATAAACCCATACCCCTTTATATGCTGATATGTCCGTCTTTTCCTCTTTCTCTTCTCTTTCAACTAAAATAGCTTCAAACTTGCAAGATATTTCACATGCCCCACAATTGGTACATTTATCGTAATTGATAACAGCTTTGCCATCATCCATCCTTATTGCATCAAAAGGACATATTTTTAAACATAATCTGCAGCCTCTGCATTTTTCCTTCAATATTGTAACGCTCATCCTATTCGCCTCCTTATATAAAGTGCTTTTCACTTAGTTTGAAAAGCAATTCACAAACTGTGTCTCGTCCGCATCCATCTAAAACCATACCCTGACCCTTTGGGCTAGGAGTAAAGGTTTGCCTTACATTGGTAGGTGAGCTGTTAAGTCCGGTTTCATCTAAGCTTATCTCTATATCTTTTGAACTCCATACTTCCATTTGTTTTCCATTATAGGCTTCAAATATTCCTCTCACACTAGGATATCTGGGCTCATTCAACTCTTTGATGGCAGTAAGCAAACAAGGCATCTTTGTGATAAGAACCTGATATCCATCCTCCAATGCCCTATGAGCTTTTACTTCTTTTCCATTTATCTGCAAATATGTTACATAGGTGATCTGCGGTACATCTAAATTTTCTGCCAGTTGAGGCCCTACCTGGGCTGTATCTCCGTCAATTGCTTGTCTCCCACAAAAGATAAGGTCGTATTCACCTATTTTTTTGATGGCTGCTGCAAGGGTCTTAGCAGTAGCCCAAGTATCTGAACCTGCAAAAGCTCTGTCTGACAAAAGTATTGCTCGGTCTGCACCCATAGCAAGAGCTTCTCTCAAAGCTACATCTGCTTGAGGTGGCCCCATTGTCAAAACAGTTATATGAACATCTTCATATTTATCTTTTAACTTTAATGCTTCTTCCAAAGCATTTTTATCATCATGGTTTATTATGCTAGGTACCCCTTCTCTTATAAGGGTGCCTGTCTTTGGATCTATTTTCACTTCGTTAGTATCTGGAACTTGTTTTATGCAAACGATTATCTTCATCTGATTCCACCTCCGTCTACTTAAGTAAATTCGCAGAAATTACCATTTTTTGCACCTGCGAAGTGCCTTCATATATTTCAGTTATCTTGGCATCCCTCATCATTCTTTCAATCGGATAATCCTTTATATATCCATAACCACCATGAATCTGCACCGCATTGGTAGTTACCTCCATGGCTGTCTCTGCAGCGAAAAGTTTAGCCATAGCTGCATCAACAGAAAAGGGTTTGTTCTCATCTTTTTTCAAAGCTGCACTGTATACCAATAATCTTGCAGCTTGAACTTTAGTAGCCATATCTGCATACATCCACTGCAACCCTTGGAAAGCTGCCAAAGGTTTGCCAAACTGCTTCCTTTCCTTCATATACTTGGTACATTCATCTAAAGCCCCTTGAGCTATTCCTAATGCCTGGGCTGCAATACCTATTCTCCCGCCATCCAAGGTCTGCATAGCTATGCTAAAACCTTTTCCTTCTTTGCCTAACAAATTTTCTTTAGGCACTTTACAATCTTCAAAAATTAGCTCAGCTGTACTGGAACCTCTGATGCCCATTTTATTTTCAACTTTTCCTATAGAAAAGCCTGGATAGTTTTTCTCTACAATAAAAGCACTTATGCCTCTTGTTCCCTTTGATTTATCAGTCATTGCAAATATGATGTATATATCTGCTTCTCCTCCATTGGTTATAAAGATTTTTGTTCCATTTAGGATATAATAGTCACCTTGTAAAACCGCCGTAGTTTGTTGAGAAGCTGCATCAGTTCCTGCATTAGGTTCTGTAAGACCAAAGGCCCCTATATATTTACCTTCCGCAAGAGGCTTCAAATACTTCTCTTTTTGTTCTTCTGTTCCAAACTGATATATAGGATGTGCCGCTAAAGAAGTATGTGCTGACAATATAACTCCTGTAGTAGCACAAACCCTGGATAATTCCTCCACTGCAATTATATAGGATAAGGTATCTCCACCTGCTCCACCTAGCTCTTTTGGAAATGGTATTCCCATCATAGAATACTTGGCCATTTTCTCAACTGTTTCTCTGGGGAATCTTCCTTCTTCGTCAACTTCTGCAGCTATAGGCTTAACCTCGTTTTCTGCAAATTCCCTCATTAGCTTTCTGACCATTTCCTGTTCTTTAGTCAGATTAAAGTTCATATTTATACCCTCCTAACAAAATGAGTATTGTATATAATAACGAAGTATAGAGTATCTATTGTTAAATTTTTAGCAAATATTATGCCAATAATAAATTCCTTTTTAATTCCCATATTGTAGAAAAAATATTATTTACACTAAGAAAGATGGGATTCGATACAAACTCCGCGTGCTATAATAAAGTCTTCTCTTCATTAAGAATTGTTTAAGAAACCCATTAGGTCAAGTCAACATTATTGTAGAATTATATACTCTTGCGGAATAAAAAAGTGCCGAATTTACGGCACTTAAAATCTTATCTGTATGCTTTTTTTGTTAATTTTTTTACAATTTTATTTTCACAAATATATCTCCTTTTTATTTTTGAGTTCCTTTTATAATGAATATATACAAACCTATCAATATTAAAAGCTGTCCTAATATCTGCATAAAACCAGGAATCTCGCCTAAAAGCAAAAACGCCAAAATTGTGGCACCCACTGGCTCAAATAAACTACATGTTGATACTGCATATGCAGGTAAATATTTTAATGCCCAATTAAATACAGTATGTCCCAATATGGTACAGAAAAAAGCAAGGGCAAAAAATATTGCATAATTTTTCAGGGAATAGGGATACAATGGTATGCACATAATGATGGAACCGATCAATAAAAATAAAGTACAACTGATGTATACTATAAATGTATATGGCAAAAGATTTATCCTCTTTCTAAGCTCTCTTCCTATCAACAGATAACCTGCTAAAAAGAATGCTCCCGATAATGCCAGAAAGTCTCCTACAAAGGCTTTACCTCCGATTCTAAAATCTAATAAACCTACTAAAATGCTTCCAGCTATTGCAATTATAACGCCTATCATAGATGCTCGGTTGATTTTCTCCTTAAATAATATATAGGAGCCGGCTACCACAAATATAGGAGACATTTGCACCAAAACTGTAGATGCAGCTACCGTTGTCAGTTTAAGGGATGTTATCCATGTTGCAAAATGCAATGCAAGGAAAAATCCGCTTACTGCAGCATATAACACATCTTTTCTATCGATTTCAACCAATTGTCTCCTGTGCTTTACCAATACAACAGGCGCCATGAGAATTACCGTAAACAACATCCTGTAAGTTGAAATTATCATTGAAGAAGCATCGGAAAATCTGACGAAAATCGATGATGTAGAAACAGACAGCACTGACATCATCAATGCAAAGTATGGATTTATGGGGCTTTTAGGCTGTTCGGTCATTTTTATTCTCCATTCTTTTCTAGTAACTTTAGCATAATTATATCATGGACATTCAATTGAAGATAGGGTATTCCTATTTCGTCCTGCTGCATACTACGGGCTGTGGGTTGCATGCTACGAGTAATTAGGGTATTCCTCTAGGGTCATTATGCTAATCTAAGAAAACTAGATCTTTTATAGAATTAGCATATGTGCAGTTCACAAAGGAATTGATTTTGGTAACCTTTAGGTTACTAGCAAAATCAATAATTTGTTCACTTGCACATATGCTAATTCTTTAGTTACTATAACTTGCTAAGATAAAGAAATTATTGTATAGGAGAACGTTGCTGTAACTGCATATTAGATATGTGCTGAAGATATATTGTGAGCTTTGTTACCAGTTCTTAGCGAAGAACGAACAAAAAAAGCCGTAAGGCTGACACGGATGTCAGCCTAGGCATCCAGGACATGGATGTCCTTTGGATGCCGTTAGGCTTTTTGTGAGTTCAAGCTATAGAACTGGCAAAGCGAACTCCTATATCTGAAGTACATATCTAATATGCAGACAGATGTAGCTTACTTAGATTAGCTACAAAGACCCAATAGGAATACCCTGACTTCTCGTAGCTAGTAGCACGCAACAAGCCAGAACTAAGAACACCAAAGTTGATACAGGCATTAAATCTTTAACAAATAGCCAACTAAAAGAGCCTACCTTATTAAACCTACGTCCCGCCTATAGTGGCAATCTTTGAAATTCACCTTTTCCATATCTGCATATACAATAGCTCTGGCTTCATCTAAAGTTTTGCCTAAAGCGGAAAATATCAATACACGTCCACCATCGGTAACAATCTTGCCGTCTATATACTTGGTGCCGGCATGAAATACTATTCCTTGCTCTGCATTCTCAAGTCCTTTTATCTCATAACCTTTTTCAAAGCTTACCGGATATCCACCAGAAGCCATTACCACACACATAGCTGCATTTTCACTCCACTCAATGTCCATTTCATGAAGCTTTTCATCTAAAACAGCTTCCATTATCTCTACCAAATCGCTTTCAAGCCTGAGGAGCACTGCCTCTGTCTCCGGGTCTCCAAAGCGACAGTTGTATTCAATTACCTTAGGTCCATCTTTTGTAATCATCAATCCAAAATACAACACACCTTTGTAAGGTCTGTTTTCTCTTTTCATGGCCTCTACTGTAGGCTTTATAATCTCCTCCATAACATCAGTTGCAACCTTTTCATCATAATGGGGCGCTGGAGAAATGGCTCCCATACCTCCAGTGTTTAGACCTAAATCTCCATCGTAGGTTCTCTTGTAATCCTGAGCACTTACCATAGGTACAGCAGTTTTCCCATCTACAAAAGCTAGTATGGATGCTTCCTTACCCTGTAAAAACTCTTCAATTACTACTTTGTCTCCTGCTTGGCCAAAATGTCTATCCCTCATCACCATATCTATAGTTTTTATTGCTTCTTCTTTAGTATCAGCTATTATTACGCCTTTTCCTGCTGCCAATCCATCTGCCTTTATAACAACTGGAAACCCAAAGCTGTCTATTTGCTCTTTTGCTTTTGTCGCATCTTCATAAATCTTATATTGTGCAGTAGGTATACCATATTTCTGCATGAAATCCTTTGCAAAAGCTTTACTGCTCTCTATTATAGCAGCATTTTTTCTGGGTCCAAATATTCTTAAGCCCTCTTTCTCAAAAACATCTACTATTCCAAGGCTTAAAGGCAGTTCAGGCCCTACTACTGTAAGATCTATTTTATGTTTTTTTGCAAATTGGCATAATCCTTCTATATCATCTGCTTTTATGTCAACGCATTCTGCCATCTGTCTTATGCCCCCATTGCCGGGAGCGCAGTAAACATAAGATACTTTAGGGCTTTGAAGCAACTTCCATATTATCGCATGTTCCCTTCCACCGCTTCCAACTACCAATACTTTCACATTGGCACCTCCTTTAGTGCTTAAAATGCCTCATTCCTGTAAATATCATGGCTATACCTGCCTTGTTACAGGCTTCTATTGAGTCTTCATCCCTTATGGAGCCACCGGGCTGGATGATAGCACTTAGCCCTGCATTGGCAGCAGCTTCTGCCACATCTGAAAAGGGGAAGAATGCATCAGATGCCATAACTGCGCCTTTCACTTGCTCTCCAGCCCTGTCAATGCTCATCTGGGCAGACCAGATTCTGTTGGTCTGACCGGGTCCAATACCCAAAGTCTTACCATCCTTTGCAATAACAATTGCATTGGATTTAACATGTTTCACTACCTTCCAAGCAAACAGCAAATCTTTCATCTGCTCTTCTGTAGGTTTCTTCACAGTAACATATTTTATATCTTCTATGGAAAAATCAGCATAATCCGAGTCTTGAACCAGCAAACCGCCAGATACCCTTTTCAACTCAAAAGCTTTTTCCGGCCTGAACTTAATGCTGTCCAGTTTCAATACCCTAAGATTCTTCTTTTCTTTCAGTATCTTCAAAGCATCATCACTATATGAAGGTGCTATAATAATTTCTAAAAATATTTTAGCCATTTCCTCAGCAGTACTTGCATCTACTTCTTCATTCACAGCTACAATGCCACCAAATATGGAAACTGGATCACCCTCATATGCTTTTTTATAAGCTTCAAAAATATTCTCACCTATGCCCACTCCGCATGGATTAGCATGCTTTATGGCTACACATGCCGGTTCATTAAATTCCTTTAATAATTCTAAAGCAGCATTAGCATCATTTATATTATTGTAGGAAAGCTCCTTTCCATTTAACTGTTCAGCGTTATGGAGCATACCGACAGTCTTGAGAGGATCCTTATAATATGCAGCTTGTTGATGTGGATTTTCCCCATATCTCAAATCTTGGGCCTTTTCAAAAGTGAGAGTAAGCAGTTGAGGGTACTTTTCCATATCTGCTTTTTCCCATAAATAATTAGCAATCAAGGAATCATAATGGGCTGTATGGTTGAAAACCTTAGCTGCCAATTTAAACCTGGTCTTCTCGTTAACCTCTCCTGTTTCTTTTAATTGAGTTAAAATCATGCCATAATCAGCTGGATCGGTGATAACTGTTACAGCTTTATAGTTTTTAGCGGCAGCTCTTAGCATGGAAGGACCGCCAATATCTATATTTTCTATAGCTTCTTCCAAAAGGACTCCATCTTTTTCTATGGTTTCTTTAAAAGGATAAAGATTTACAACTACCATATCTATGGTATTTATATTAAGTTCTTCCAAAGTATCCATATGCTCTTTTCTATCTCGCATTGCCAATATTCCGGCAAAAATATTTGGATGTAGAGTCTTTACTCTACCGTCCAAACATTCAGGAAATCCTGTCACATCTGATATAGATACTACCTTTATGCCTGCATCGATCAATGTCTTTGCAGTACCTCCGGTTGATATTATCTCAACTCCCATGTCACTTAACTCTTTAGCAAATTCTATTATGCCTGTCTTATCCGAAACACTAATAATTGCTCTCTTAACCAAAACCATCACCCTTCTTATTTTTTGTAACCACTGAAAACACTAATTATATGAAACCACTAAACACACCAAAAACACTAAAAATTATTATATTTCGTGCATTACGAAACACGCATCAGTACGGAAAAGGAATACCCAAACTCTGAGCTCTAACTTCTAATATCTCATAGTTCTTAGCTCATAGCTCATAGTTCTTAGTTCTTAGCTCATAGCACATAGTTCTTAGTTCTTAGCTCATAGCACATAGTTCAAATATTCATAGCTCTTAGCTCAATCATTCTGAGTTCTAATAATAACTTTTCTTCCCTCTATAGTGAGTCTGCCTTCGCAGTATAGTTTCACTGCTTGGGGCAATAGCTTATGCTCTACTTTTAAGATCCTTGCTGCAAGAGATTCAGGTGTATCATCATCTTCCACCTTTACGGCTTCCTGAAGTATTATTGGACCTGTATCAGCTCCCTCATCTACAAAATGAACCGTAGCTCCGGAAACCTTAACCCCATAATCTAACGCTGCTTTATGTACTCTTTGCCCATAATAGCCTTTGCCGCAAAATGCTGGTATTAAAGATGGATGAATGTTAATTATCCTATTTCTGAATTTCTCTATAAAATCCTCGGATAATATGCTCAAAAAACCTGCCAATACTACTAATTCCACATGATGCTTTTCCAGTTCATCCATTATAGCTTTCATAAAGATATTTTTATCAGCAAAATTCTTTTTATCTATTTCTACGGCATTTATACCATGTTTTTTTGCTCTTTGGATTCCAAAGGCATCCTTCTTATCGGATATAACTATAGATATCTCACCATTGATTAAACCTTTCTCAATATTATCTATCAAAGCCTGCAAATTAGTACCGCTGCCAGATATCAAAACTCCGATCTTTACTTTTGGCAAAGCTCTATTCCTCCCTCATCGGCTACAACATCACCTATTATGTATGCTTTCTCACCCATGTTTTTTAAACTCTCCATAATGCCATCTACATCTGATTTATCTGCTATTATTACAAGACCTATTCCCATATTAAATGTATTGTATAGTACATCATCATGGATTTTGCCTAAATCTCTCATAAGCCTAAAAATAGGCAGTACATCCCAGCTTCCCAGCTCTACTCTGGCCTTTAATCCCTTAGGTATGGTCCTAGGTATATTCTCGATGAATCCTCCGCCGGTGATATGGGCAATCCCTTTGATACTATATTTTTCTACAAGGTTCAATATAGTTTTTACATATATCTTTGTAGGCTTTAGCAATTCTTCACCAAGAAGGCAATCCAATTCAGGGAATTTATGCTCCACCTTATAATCGTTGATTCCGAAAAAAAGCTTCCTTACCAAAGAGTATCCATTACTATGTATCCCGCTGGACTGGAGACCTATAAGCACATCTCCTTGTTTTACGTTTTCACCGTTTATAACTTTTGATTTATCCACTATACCTACAGCAAAGCCTGCCAAATCATATTCTTCATCCTTATAAAATCCTGGCATTTCGGCTGTTTCACCACCTATTAAAGCGCATCCAGCCTCTATGCAACCGTCACAGATTCCTTTGACAATAGCTTCCGCCTTTTTAGGATTAAGTCTGCCTGTGCCAATATAGTCCAGGAAAAATAAAGGTTTGGCTCCATGACAGGCGATATCGTTTACACACATGGCTACACAGTCTATACCTATGGTATCATGCTTATCCATCATAAATGCTATCTGAAGCTTTGTACCTACACCATCGGTACCTGATACAAAGATTGGCTCTTTTATTCCAGATAAATCAGGCATAAAAAAGCCTCCGAAGCTTCCTAAGTCTCCCATAACACCGGCTATATGGGTCTTTTTTACATGTTCCTTCATAAGCTTTACAGCTTCATATCCAGCTTCCACATCTACTCCAGCATCCTTGTATGTCAATCTATCATCCATCTTTTTCACCTTCCTTTTTTGAAACCAAAGTTTTTGAGCCATAGCGAACCGTCCCCGGTGTCTCGCTTATAGGGGATAATCGCCATTGAAGCAGGCACTGCAAAAGCCTTCGCCTTTACTGCCTACAGCAGTTAGCAGCCCCTCAATGCTCAGATAACCCAGGCTGTCTGCTCCGATATATTCCCTTATGCTTTCGACAGTTTTTCTTGCTCCAATTAACTCTTCTCTAGTAGGAGTATTTATTCCATAACAGCAGGGTCCAATAACTGGGGGAGAGCTTACTCTCACATGGACTTCTTTTGCTCCCGCATCTCTTAAAGCCTGTACAATCTTCCTGCTTGTTGTGCCCCTCACTATGCTGTCATCTACCATTACAACTTTTTTCCCTTTAATATTTTCCTTCAATGGATTAAGTTTTAATTTTACCCCTAATTCTCTCATAGATTGGGTTGGTTGTATAAAAGTTCTACCTACGTATCTGTTCTTTATCAAGCCAATGGAATATGGTATTCCAGATTCACTGGCATAACCAATGGATGCTGGTGTACCAGAATCTGGTACTGAGACTACTGTATCTGCAATAGCCGGCTGCTCTACAGCCAATATCCTTCCTGCATTTTCTCTTGCCTTATACATACTGATACCGTCTATTATACTGTCAGGCCTTGCAAAATATATATATTCAAACAAGCAGACCTTCTTAGGAACTATATCCTCGGTTTCAAAACATTTTACTCCATCTTTATCTATCATTATTATTTCGCCGGGTTTAACATCTCTAAGAAACTGGGCTCCTAAAGTATCCAAAGCACAGCTTTCTGATGCCAATGCATAACCATTTTCCAACTTGCCCAAAACCAAAGGTCTAAATCCATACCCATCTCTTATACCTATCAACTTATTATCCGTCAATATTGTCAATGCGTAGGAACCCTTTATAGTCTTCAAAGTTTTCTTTATTGCTTCTATAATATCTCCTTTATAATTTCTCGCTATTAAAGCAGCAATAACTTCCGTATCGGTAGTGGTGCTAAAGAATAAACCCTGATCCTCCAACTGATTTCTCAATAAATCCGCATTCACCAGATTACCATTATGTGATATTGCCAAGCTACCATTTTTGTATTTGATGACTATAGGCTGGGCATTAGCTGCAAAATTAGCCCCTGAGGTAGAATATCTTACATGTCCTATGGCCATATCGCCTTTCAGTAAACCTAGTATCTTATCATCAAATACTTCATTTACAAATCCCATGTCTTTGTAGCAGGTTATTATCCCATCATTATTAATAGCTATGCCTGCGCTTTCCTGCCCCCGATGCTGCAAAGCAACCAAACCATAATAAGCGCCGTTGGCAGCATTGATATTTCCTTTATCATATATTCCAACTACACCGCACATCTACATATCTCCTAATCAAAATTAAATTCTTCCATTTTTACTTTTTCATCTTTTTTAGAAACTTCTTGGGCCATTTTCTCTCTGCGATCTTTGAGAGTTTTTCTCAGATAGTCATATTTTATAGATAACATTTCTACTGCCAGCAGTCCTGCATTTTCTGCCCCATCTATGCCTACAGTAGCCACAGGAATACCTGAAGGCATCTGCACTATTGAAAGCAAAGCATCCATGCCGTACAATGCTGATGATTTTATAGGTATACCTATTACAGGAACCACAGTATATGCTGCCAAAACTCCAGGAAGATGAGCAGCCTTACCTGCTGCAGCTATAATTATATCAAAGCCCATATTCTCCGCTTCCTTGGCGAATTGAGAGGCTTTATCGGGAGTTCTGTGAGCAGATATGACTCTCGCTTCAAATTCAATATTGAATTCTTTAAGTACTTTTATGGTTTTTGAAACAATAGGCAAATCCGAATCACTGCCCATAATAATTGCAACCTTTGGTTTCTTATCCATATAATCTCCTCCAATTAGCATTTATATTAAAACTTTATTTATTTATCAAAATTTAATATTACTGGTACAAAAAAGGATAGGTAGTGAAACCCATCCTTTCAAAAACAGAATGAACATTTCACTCATAGTCAAACAATTTACGGTTGTTTGGTAGAAACTCTCAGGCCATATTCCTGACATTATATGAGCTACTTAACCAGATAATTTTGTTGTCAAAATAATATTACCATATTAAAGAACAGAGCGTCAAGAATATTTCGAACTATTTTATTGTTGTATTATTTTTAGTACATATGGTTACGAATTATTTTTAATATTATATTTATAAACATTCGATTTATTTTGCAAAGTAATCTACTCCTGATTTGAAAATATTTTGCGTTTTTAGCCCAGGTATATTTTTATATAGATGGTTACCCATCCTCTCAGAATGAGCCATCTTTCCCATTACCCTTCCATCAGGGCTTGTTAATGCTTCTATGGCACAAATCGATCCATTAGGATTATGGGGAACTTCTGAAGATGGAATTCCGTCAAGATCCACATATTGGGTTGCTATCTGGCCTTTAGCTGCCAACTCCCTTACCAT
Source organism: Clostridiales bacterium (assembly GCA_012521375.1). GTDB lineage: Bacteria > Bacillota > Clostridia > Lutisporales > Lutisporaceae > Lutispora. The sequence goes on along the minus strand of JAAYMO010000100.1, from coordinate 27,247 downwards.
ATCCTCACCGGCAACAAATCTGCCTTCACTGTGGGATACCGGTAAAGTATGAATATCTCCCACTTCTGAATAAGCAAACCAAGGAGACAATGTAGAAACTACTTTAGTCCTTACAAATTGGGATACATGACGGCCGATTTTGTTACAAGTAAGAGCAGGACTATTCTCATTCATATCCCTTATATCTCCATAGGGTACCAACCCAAGTTTTATCAATGCATTAAAACCGTTGCCAATGCCTAAAATCAATCCGTCCCTTTTATTTAACAGATTCATCACCGCTTCTTTTACATACCCATTTCTTAAAACTGTAGATATGAATTTCCCATAACCATCAGGCACATCACCATTGTTAAAGTCTCCGAGAAGAACTAATATCTGGCTGTCATCAATTCTTCTAACCAATTGATTCATTGATTCTTCTATATCCTGGTGAGTCAGATTCTTTATAATCATAATATCTGTTTTAGCTCCTGCCTCTTCAAAAGCTCTTACAGTATCATATTCATTATTGGTTCCTGGAAAAACCGGTATCAACACCCTTGGTGCCGCATATTTTACATTAGGCTTTCTTGTACTTCTTTCTTTATACTCAATATTAAATACTTTTTCTGCTTTTTCTGCCTTTGTAGGGAATACATCTTCCAAAGGCTTGCTCCAGAAATCATAAGCTTCTTCAAGGTCTATTTCAGTATCTTTTACATAGATAGATTTTTTATTCCACGTTTCTCCCAGTTTTATATAATTTGTTCCGGATAACTGTTCATCTATATCAGCATCTTTTTTCAGTTCTATAATTATGGAGCCGAAATCCGGCGTAAACAGTCTGTCATACATGAAATCTCCAGTGATCTTTATCCCTATTCCATTGCCAAAGCACATTTTTGTCAATGCAGCGGCTATGCCTCCTTCTTTTACTGTAGAAGAAGACAAAACATAACCTTCTTTTATCAACTCATGGAGCCTTTCGTAGGTTTTTTTCAATCCTTCAAAATCCGGTACATCCTTTTCATCTCTCACAATAGGCAATAGCACAACCTGACTTTCTGCAGCTTTAAACTCCTGGGAAACTGCATATCTTACATCAATTGGAGCCAATGCAAAAGCTACCAAAGTCGGAGGCACATTGAGATCAAGAAATGTGCCTGACATACTGTCCTTTCCTCCAATGGATGGTATACTCAAGTTTTTCTGGGCTAAATAAGCCCCTAATAATGCGGCAAATGGTTTTCCCCATTTTTGCTCATCTTTGCCCAGCTTTTCAAAATACTCTTGAAAAGTCAGCCTCACTCTTTTATAATCTCCTCCCATTGCCACTATCTTGGATACGGCATGAACTACCGCATACAAGGCACCATGGAAAGGGCTCCAGCTTGATAAGTATGGATTATATCCATAGGTCATTGCAGTACCTGTTATGGTATCTCCCTTTAGCACAGGCAATTTCATAAGAAGCCCTTCGCTGGGAGTAGCCTGATATTTTCCTCCAAAGGGCATCAATACAGTACCAGAACCTGCGGTGGCATCAAATTTTTCCACTAAGCCTTTTTGGCTGCATACATTTAAATCCTTCAGATTTTCCAGCCATGCTTTCTTTATATCAATTTTTTCATCTTTATACTCATAAGTCTTATAGAAATTATCCTCTGCTTTAGGCATAGAAACCTTCACATCAGTTTTTTGCCTGATACCATTGGTATCCAAAAAATCTCTGCTAATATCAACTATGGCCTTTTCCTTCCAAATCATGGTCAACCTTCTATTATCCGTAACCTTTGCTACAACTACTGCTTCCAGGTTTTCCTCATAGGCCATTTTTATAAACTTTTCCTCATTCTCTGGGTCAATTAGTACCGCCATCCTCTCCTGAGACTCGGATATAGCTAACTCAGTACCATCCAATCCATCATACTTTGTTGGCACCGCATCCAAATCAATATATAGTCCTTCTGCCAACTCGCCTATGGCAACTGATACTCCTCCTGCGCCAAAATCGTTGCACTTTTTTATCATAGTGCTGACTTGGGGATTTCTAAAAAGCCTCTGAATTCTTCTTTCGATAGGTGCATTCCCCTTCTGTACCTCAGGTCCTCCGGTAATCAAAGACAATTCATCATGCTCCTTAGATGATCCGGTGGCACCTCCGCATCCATCCCTTCCCGTTCTGCCGCCTAATAGAATTATTATATCTCCCGGTTTTGGAGTTTCTCTCACCACATTGGACTTTGGAGCAGCTGCTACAACAGCCCCTAACTCCATCCTCTTTGCCACAAAACCTTCATGGTAAACTTCTGCTATCTGTCCTGCAGCCACACCTATCTGATTTCCATAGGAACTATATCCATTTGCTGCAGTGGTAGTTATTTTTCTCTGAGGTAATTTACCCGGTAAAGTCTTTGATACATGAGTTCTGGGGTCTCCACTTCCTGTGACTCTCATGGCACCATAGACATAGGATCTTCCAGATAATGGATCTCTAATGGCACCGCCCAGGCAGGTGGCCGCTCCGCCAAAGGGCTCAATCTCGGTGGGATGATTGTGAGTCTCGTTTTTAAACATTACCAGCCACTTTTCTTTTTTACCGTCGACTTCTGCTTCCACTTCAATGCTGGATGCATTTATCTCCTCAGATACTTCTAAATCATCAAGCTGCCCATTTATCCTCATCTCTCTCATTGCCATCTGGGCTAAATCCATAAGACACATGGGCTTTTCCCTATCTTTGTAAACGGCTTTTCTAGCATTCTTGTAGATTTCAAAAGCTTTTTGGATGATTTCTTTGTATTTGCCTTCTTCTATATCAACATTCTCGATAATGGTGTTGAATGTGGTATGCCTGCAATGATCAGACCAATATGTGTCTATAACCCTTATTTCTGTTATTGTAGGATTTCTTTTCTCGATGTTTTTGAAATAGCTTTGACAAAAGCTTAGATCCTCAAAACTCATGGCTAAACCTAGCTTTTCTTTAAAGTTTTGTAGGCTTTTTTCATCCATATCTATAAAACCTTCAAAAACAGCTACACTATTTGGAGTATTCACTTTCTCAGTAAGAGTATCGTACTTTTTGAGACCTGCCTCTTTCATCTCCACAGGATTGATATAATAGTCCTTGATCTTTTTCATTTCTTCTTCCGATAGATTCCCTTTCAGTACAATCACATTGGCAGTCCTAACCTCTGGTTTATCACCCATGCCCATAATCTGAAGACATTGGGCTGCCAAATCTGCTCTCTGGTCATACTGTCCGGGCAAATATTCTGATGCAAAAACCATGTCCTTTTCGTCCAAATCCAATTCTTCCTCGTATACATTCTCTACAGGAGGCTCTGAAAATATCGTGTATTTTGCTTTTTCGTAAACTTCATCATTTATACCTTCCACATCATATCTTTTGATTATCCTTATACCCTCAAGTCCCTTTATGCCTAGATTCTCTTTCAAATCCGTCAGAAGAGCCTTTGCTTCTACTGCATAATCCGCTTTTTTCTCAATAAATATCCTTCTTACCTTACTCATTATCAACACTCCAATCTGTTTTTTATATTTCCAAACAAGCCATATCTTCATCATCATTTGCGTTTCCGTACTTAATATCTCTTTACAATTTCATAGTAGCATAATATTATTTATAATAACAATTAATATTACTAATTTTATTTATAAGGAGATCTTATCAATGGATGTTAATTTTGAGCTATACAAAGTATTCTATTATGTAGCCAAATACAATAGCTTTTCTCAGGCTGCTGCTAAACTATATATTTCCCAATCCGCAGTAAGCCAATCCATAAAAGCATTGGAAACCAAGCTCGATATAAAGCTTTTTGTAAGAAATACTAAAAATATAAGACTTACCAGTGAAGGCGAAAAGCTATTTGCATATGTTGAACAGGCTATAAATCTTTTCCTCAAGGGAGAGCGGTTGATTGAAGAGATGAAGGATTTGCTGGAAGGAGAAGTCCGTATAGGAGCCAGCGATACCATTTGCAGGCATTTTCTCCTGCCCTATATTGAAAAATACAATACTCTATACCCTGATATAAAGATACAAATAATCAGCAGAACCTCCCCAGTATGCACCCAACTTTTAGAAAAGGGCGAAGTAGATCTGGCTGTAGTGAATATTAATGAAAACTATGATTACAAAAATTTTAATATCAACATACTAAAAGAAATTGAAGATATATTTGTGGCAGGAAAGAAATTTGATGAGCTAAAAGGCAAGAAAATGTCCATAGCAGAGCTTGTACAGTACCCTTTGCTGGTGCTGGAGAAGAACACCAATACCAGAGTATTCTTTGAAAGGCTTTTTGGGCAGCATAATTTAGAAGTCAAGCCAGAGATTGAACTGTCCAGTATAGATCTATTGATAGACATGGCCAAAATAGGCCTAGGAATATCCTATGTAATAAAAGATGCAGCTGCTTCAGCCATCAAAGAAGGAAGCCTATTTGAAATAGAATTGGAGGAGAAAATAATCTCAAGATATCTGGGACTTTTAACACATAAGGATGTGCCACTAACTAGAGCTGCCCAGGAGTTTGTGAATCTTGTTACTAATTCTACTTATTCTACTTAATGTTTACTTTGATCATACCTCTTGATAAACATTGAATCTGTATTAACCAAAAAACAACGTGCAGATTTTCTGTAAATGTATTAATAAATAAAATAAATAGCCCCGTGAAAAAACCTAATCCCTTGCTTTCCCACGGGGTTTGTTGGCTTCTTTCCCCAGCTATCGACGGGTTTAGTCAGTATGGAATTCGGGTAGCGTCGGCTTCTGGAATCTATTTATACTAAATATATTAATCAAAAATCGTCAACATAGACAACGCCTTTCATTATCTTTCTTGCTGTTGATTTCAATGTTACTCCTTTAACTTCAAAGGTATCGCCCTCATTTAATATATCCAGCGAAACCGGCATTATGCCGCTGGGATGGCCTATTCGAACCAATTTGCTCAGATCTTTTTCCGTAAGAAAATTATTAAGTATGCTTCCTTTTAGATTTGCTGCTACAGCCATAGCAATAGCACCTGTAAACACATAAGCATTGTGAACTTTCTGTAAAGAAACTATTCTTGTACAAAAATCCATTTCTTCCTTAGAAACGGTTTCAGATTCCAAACTCACATAATCCTGAGCTTCTGAGAAGAATGCCACCTTAGGCAGAGCGGGTGTTACTGATTCAACATCTTCCCAATTGTCTACCAAACCAATTCTTTGGGAGGCAACTCCCCTAATCTTTCTGATAAGCTCTATAAATTCATTATTATTATTCAGTTGACCGGGTAATTCCTTCCCCTTCAATCCAATATCCTTTGCTCGAATAATAACTAATGGGCTTGCAACATCAATAATAGTCATTTCAATTGGTCCATAATCCGGTATTTCTAAAGTATCAATCTTATTGCCAGTAGGCAATAATTTTCCGGTAACAGTTCCCGCAGGATCTTTAAAAGTTAAAGATAACTCAGGTGCTGTTCCCAATACACCTGCAAACTTATATGTACCCTTTGTAGCAGCTTTTCCATTTTCCACAGGAACCTTCAGCTCTACTACTTTCTCTGTATTCGTATTAAAAGCTTTTACAATGGTAAAGGGTTCATTTACCTCAACTAATCCCTCGTCAACTGCAAAAGGTCCTACTGTAGAAGTCATATTACCGCAATTACTTTTGTAATCAGCCTGAGGTTTATCTGGTATAACCTGAACAGTGGTATAATCCACATCTATTCCTTCCCTTTCAGAGGGACTGACAACGACAACTTTGTTATTAGATGATGTACCTCCACCCAGCCCATCAACCTGTTTTGGGTCTGGGCTTCCCATAACCTGAATAAAAATATTATCCCATTTACTTACATCCTCTGGTAAATCTGACCTATGAAAAATGACTCCTTTACAAGCTCCACCCCTCATAAAAGTGCATGGGATTGTTTTCATTCTGTCACTTCCTTTCTTATTTTATTGAATACTCCTGTATGTTTACAAATAAATTATAAACAACAGGGCACAGTAATACAAGCATCCAAAATGTTTGTTTTAACTATATTTAAAATGTATTTACTAAGTTGCAAAATTATTGTTAAATTTTTAACGATAATTTTTATGTTTTTATACAATTGCAAGTGTCACAAACTTATACTTCAATTGTGCAGCCAATCTTGTTAAATAATGAACAATAGGCAATTTTGACAAGTATCATATATATGAAAAAAAATCTTTAATGTATTTAAGTTATAGTCTAAACTTTGTGAAAAAATTGTGAATACTCTGTTGAATTATAAATTATATTGTAGTATATTATTTAGTACAAGTGAAAACGACAATGCAGACAGTTAACAGAAATGATTGCAAATCTCAGTCCTATAAACTTAGAAGGGGGTTTAAAAGTCAGTAGTCCTGCCTGAGCCTTTATAAAAAAATAAACTATCACATCAAAGGAGAGATACAAATGAAGTGTATAATTACTGAAAAATTCCACGAAAGCGGTATTGAACTGTTAAAGGAACATGGTACTGTTGATGTTAGATATAATATCAGCAGGGAAGATTTGTTGAATTGCATAGATAAATATGATGTACTAATTGTGAGGTCTGATACTCCGGTTAACAAAGAACTCATTGATCGCGGAAAAAATTTGAAAGTTGTCGGTATGGCCGGAATAGGCCTTAACCATATTGACTTAGAATATTGCAAGGAAAAAGGAATAGCTGTTTTCAATGTTCCAGATGGCAGTAACGATTCAGTAGCAGAACTCACCATTGGATTATTGATATGCATTTGCAGAAAAATGTATAATGCCATAAATGATGTCAAAAAGGATCATTGGGATAAAACAGGTTATATGGGAAATCAGTTAAAGGGCAAGACTATTGGATTAGTAGCTATTGGTAAGATTGGTTCCAGGGTGGCCAAGCTGTGCCAGGCATTTGGGATGAAAGTTATAGCTTATGACCCCTTTATTGATCCGAGTGTGGCTACTGAGATGAATGTAGAATTAATGGCTTTAGAAGATTTATTAAAAACCGCGGATATAGTATCAATGCATGTACCATTAACTCCACAAACATATCATATGATCGGTAAAGAACAACTAGACATGATGAAAGACGGAGCATACATAATAAATTTAGGTAGAGGCGGGCTGATCGATGAAGACGCATTATATGATGCCCTTGTAAACGGCAAACTGAAAGGTGCTGCCGTTGATGTAATGGAAAAGGAACCGCCAGGACATTCCAAACTGTTTGAATTGGACAATTTCATTTGCACTCCGCATATCGGTGCAGGAACTATTGAAGCACAACAATATATAGCTGAGTCCCTTGCTAATAAAGTTATCAATCATTTGAAATCATTAAATGCATAGTTTTTGATATTCTATTAGTTTATAGAAATGTACCATTATACATAGCAATATATGAACACCATACGCTGCAAAGAATACATAAATAATGTTTATATTTAATAAAATTGAAACATAAAGGGGGGATTATTTTAATAGAAACTATAACACTTTCCTATTGATGGAAGAAAAATAATTGGAGGAGGAGTTAAGTAATGAAAAAGAATTCTTTTATCAAGGTACTTAGCTTAACATTAGTTATCATGCTTATATTTGGTCTTGTTGGATGTTCACCCAGTCAACCGGCGGAACCTGCCGCTCAAACTGACGCAGGTGAAAAAGAAGAAGCTAAAGAAGCTAAACCTGAACAAACCATCACTTCCATGAGTATTGGAACAGCAAGCGTTGGCGGTGCACTGTATGCCTTTGGAGGCGGATTTGTTAATGTTTGGAACAGCCTTGGCATATCCGCATCCGCAGAAGTGACAGGTGGTTCCGTTCATAACTGCAATCTGATTCAAGCTGGAGAAATGGGTTCAGCATTGATTTCCCAGGGTGCTGCTTATCAATCTTGGACTGGCACCGGATTGTTTGAAGGACAAGAACCTAACAAAGAATTGAGAGCTGCTCTTCCACTACATCCTTCATTCATTCACGGCTGGACACTAGATAAAAATATTAATAGTTACTCAGACCTCAAAGGTAAAATAGTATGTGGCGGACCTGCAGGTGGTACATCAGACGAATACAACAAAGAAATACTTGATATTCTTGGCGTGAAAGTTAATAAGTTTGTAAACACCTCTTTTTCTGATGCACCAAACAACCTCAGAGACGGAATGGTTGATGTGTTTGTAAGCAGCATGGGTGTACCTGCAAGCGCAGTAGAAGAATGTGCAGCTACCTTAGGGGCAAAAATTATCGGTGTCAGCGAAGAAGAAGCTAACAAAGTCATTGAAAAGGTTCCTTTCTATGCAAAGATGGCTATACCAGCAAACACATATACTGGTCAGACCGAACCGGTAAATACAATAGCTGACGTAAACGTATATATGTTTGACAAAGATGTACCTGAAGACATTGTATACGAATTCGTAAAGGCTTCTTTTGAGCAGATAGATGTATTAACAGCCGCCTTTGCCGGAGCAAAAGATATGACACTGGAAAATGTTAGAACAATAGCTCTACCTCTTCATCCAGGAGCATACAGATACTATAAAGAAATGGGTGTAGAAGTTCCCGAAGCAGCAATGCCAATTGATTAAACAATAAAGAGATTTGTTAGACGAGATACTTTAGTTGGAGGGTTCCTATGTGAACCCCCCAACCTGTACTCGTCTACAGAAAGGAGTATCGAAATATGGCAAAAGATACAAACCAATTGGATAAACAGATACAGTTAGAAGAAGATAAGCAAAGGACTTTGCCCAAAAACATAATGTATTTTGTTATGGCAATTTCCATAGTCTTTGTTCTATGGCAATTATACGTCCTATTTATTTCACCGATAGATCCTTTATTACTTAGAACGGTGCATATATGCTTTGTTTTGCTTTTGGGTTTTTTATATTTTCCATTATCAGATAAAATGAGAAAAGATAAAGTCCATTTTATTGATTTGATACTTGCTGCTGGTGCACTTGCACTTATGTTCTATACAATAAGCGAATACAAGGGTATTACTCTAAGAAGCGGTGTAAACCCAACACAGTTGGATATAATTTTTGGAGTTATATTGATAGTTTCTATTATAGAAATGGCAAGAAGAACGACGGGTATCACGCTTCCAATTATAGCGATAATATTCTTACTGTATGCACTGTATGGAGCAAACCTGCCCGGTCTTTTAGGTCATCCGAAGTATAGTTTTAAAAGGGTAGTTAGCTTTTTGTTTGGAGTACAGGGAATATTCAGCGAACCAGTAGGCGTTTCAGCAACTTTTGTATTTATGTTTATATTGTTTGGAGCGCTGCTTAATACATCTGGTGCTGGTGAAGCGATAATCGATTTTGCCAAATCTATAGCTGGTGGTAAAAGGGGTGGTCCTGCAAAGGTAGCCATACTATCCAGTGCATTATTTGGTTCAATATCAGGGTCTGCAGTAGCGAATGTTGTTGTAACGGGAACCTTTACAATACCTTTGATGAAAAAAACAGGCTATGATAGCCATTTTGCCGGAGCTGTAGAAGCAGTAGCTTCAACAGGGGGACAGATTACTCCTCCGGTGCTGGGTGCTGCGGCGTTTCTGATCGCTGAAGTGCTTGGAGTGCCCTATTCGAAGATTGTAATAGCAACTATTATTCCTGCACTGCTTTATTACATATGTCTATTTGCAGTGGTAGACTTTGAAGCGGCAAAGAAGAACCTATTAGGACTGTCTAAGGAAGAACTACCTAGGATGAATCAGGTATTTAAAAAACACGGACTGCTTCTGTTCCCAATATTAGTTCTTCTGTTCTTCCTTGTGGTTGTAGGTCTATCACCCCTGAAATCGGCTCTTTATTCAGCAATATCGGTAATTATTTTTGCACTGCTTAATCCTAATACTAGAAAGAATGTTGCACCTAAGAAGCTTCTTGAGACAGTAATTACTGCACCAAAAGACTTGATAACGGTAGCATCAACCTGTGCTGCAGCAGGCATTGTAGTTGGAACCATGAGCCTTACCGGATTGGGGCATAGATTCTCCATTCTTCTAATAGAACTTTCAGATGGTAGATTGATACCTGCGTTACTATTAACAATGATTGTAGCGATTATTCTTGGCATGGGTGTTCCACCGGTAGCAGCATATGCGATAGCAGGCAGCGCCGTAGGACCAGCATTGGTAAGCATGGGTGTACCACCGCTTGCGGCCCATCTATTTATATTCTATTTCTGTGCAGTATCAGTAATAACACCACCGGTAGCTCTAGCGGCCTATGCAGCGGCAGCGCTTGCGAAAGATAGCATGTGGAAAGTAGGTGTTACCGCTTTCAGATTAGGAATTACAGGTTTCATAATCCCTTATGTATTTGTTTATAATCAGACTTTATTAATGCAAGGTAACGCAATTGACATTATTCTAGCATTTATTACATCTGTAGTAGGTGTCGTGGTCCTTGCTGCATGTATACAGGGTTGGTTTAAAAAGTTTCTTAAGTTGCCTATAAGATTATTGCTGGCGATAGCAGCGTTTTCATTGATAATACCAGGTATAAAAACAGATTTAATAGGAGTAGCTTGTATCGCAATATTCTTATTATGCTTGAAGTTTAACATCGGAGTTTACGAAGAAGAAAAGGAAATAAAACCTACAGCGCAAGCATAAAAGTCAATCGACTTGAACTTCTCTGAAGAAACTCAGCCTATTAAAGGCTTAGTTTCTCTCAAGAGATGATGAGAGTAAGAAAATCCCCGTAGGAAAGCTAAATCGCTTGCTTTCCCACGGGGATTACTTTTATTCCCACTCGATTGTTGCCGGCGGTTTGGAAGTTATGTCGTATACTACTCGATTTACTTCTTCTACTTCGCTGACAATTCTTGATGATATTTTATCCAGAACTTCATAAGGTATTCTTGCCCAATCCGCCGTCATAGCATCCTTGCTGTGTATTGCTCTTATAATTATTGTATGGCTATAGGTTCTTTCATCGTTTTTTACACCAACACTTTTTATATCAGGTATAACAGTAAAATACTGCCATATACTTCTGTGGAGATTTGCATTCTTAATTTCTTCTCTCAAAATGGCATCGGCTTCTCTGACTATGTCAAGTTTTTCTCTGGTAATGGCGCCTAAAACTCTTACTGCCAACCCCGGCCCCGGGAAAGGTTGTCTCCAGATCAAGTCTTCTGGGATTCCAAGTTTTAAACCTACTTCCCTTACTTCATCTTTATAAAGAAGCCTTACTGGCTCTATAAGTTTAAGCTTCATATCTTTGGGCAAGCCACCTACATTATGATGAGATTTGACCAACCCACCTTTCTTGGTTCCGCTTTCCAATATATCTGGATAAATAGTGCCTTGTACCAGAAAGTCAATATCTCCCAGTTTCTTGGCTTCTTCCTCAAAAACCCTTATGAATTCTTCTCCGATTATCTTTCTCTTTTTCTCCGGATCAGAAACTCCATCAAGCTTATTTAAGAATCTTTCCTGTGCATTGACTCTTATCAGGTTCATCTTGAACTGTTCCTTAAACACAGCCATCACCTGATCTCCTTCGCCCTTCCTCATAAGGCCATTATCTACAAATATACAGGTAAGCTGGTCTCCAACTGCTTTATGTACCATAACCGCCGCTACAGAGGAATCCACTCCTCCGCTTAATGCACAGATGAGTTTTTTATCCCCTACTGTATTTTTGATATCAGTGATGGTATCCTCTATATATTTATCAATATCAAAGTTCTTACCAAAATTTCTTTCCATAATTCACGCTCCTTAATATTTGAACTATGAACTATGAGCTATGAATGTTGCGTTACCTTGTGTATTCCTCATATATCCTGTTACGGGTTACGAGTCTCGAGTTATTAGCTTGAGTAGCCTGAGTATTCCTCTTGGGTCTTTTTTGTGTTTAGCGTTGTCTATAGTATTCTTTTCCCGTCCTGATGCTTTAATTATAATAATTTTTAGTGTTTTCAGTGGTTTTAGTGGTTTCAAATATTAGTATTGTGGTTTCCTAATAAATAGTGGTTTCAGCTTATTGTAGACTATAATTAGGCGCTTCTTTTGTTATCTGAACATCGTGAGGATGGCTTTCTCTTAAACCTGCAGAAGTCACTCTTATAAACTGTCCATTTTTTCTTAAATCTTCTATGGTAGGTGTACCGCAGTATCCCATACCGGAACGCAGTCCTCCAACCAACTGATATATGGTATCTGCTAAAGGACCTTTATAAGGTACTCTTCCTTCTACTCCTTCAGGCACCAATTTTTTTGCATCTTCCTGGAAATATCTATCCTTGCTGCCGCTTGCCATGGATGCAAGAGATCCCATTCCTCTATAAACTTTAAAGCTTCTGCCTTGATATATCTCCTTTTCTCCCGGGCTTTCTTCTGTTCCTGCAAACAAACTTCCGATCATAACCACTCTGGCACCAGCTGCGATGGCTTTTGTTATATCGCCGCTATATTTTACGCCTCCGTCAGCAATAACAGGTACTCCATATTTGTCTGCCTCTTTAGCACAATCATATATAGCCGTAATTTGAGGCACTCCGACACCTGTTACCACTCTTGTTGTACATATGGAGCCAGGTCCTATTCCTACCTTAATAGCATCTGCTCCTGCTTCAATAAGATCTCTTGTGGCATCTGCTGTTGCCACATTTCCTGCAATAACCTGAATGTCTGGATAGTTAATCTTTATCTTCTTCACCGCATCCAATACTCCCTTAGAATGCCCATGGGCTGTATCCACAACTATCACATCAACATTAGCATCTACTAAAGCTGCTACTCTTTCCATCATATCTTGTGTTATTCCAACAGCAGCTCCTACTAAAAGTCTTCCGCTTTTATCTTTAGCTGAATTAGGATATTGTATTGCCTTTTCAATATCCTTAATAGTAATAAGTCCTTTCAGGTATCCTTGTTCGTCTACCAAAGGCAATTTTTCAATCTTATACTTCTTAAGAATATTTTCAGCTTCTTCCAAATCTGTGCCTACCGGTGCAGTTACCAGGTTATCTTTGGTCATTACTTCGCGTATTGGTCTAGACATATCTGTCTCAAACCTAAGGTCTCTATTGGTCAAAATTCCTACCAGCTTACCTTTCTCATCAACAATAGGAACACCAGATATTCTATATCTTTCCATTAACTCCATAGCATCTGATATTATGTGGTCGGGAGAAAGATAAAAGGGATCCACTATAACTCCATGATCTGACCTTTTAACCTTATCAACCTCCATGGCTTGGGCTTCTATAGACATATTCTTATGAATAATGCCTATGCCACCTTCCCTTGCTATTGCAATAGCAAGCCTTGCCTCTGTTACCGTATCCATTCCGGCAGACATTAAAGGAATGTTAAGTCTAATCTTTTTTGTCAACATAGTCGATACATCAGTTTCTTTTGGAAGAATCTCTGATTTTGCAGGTATTAAAAGAACATCATCAAAGGTTAAACCTTCCTTTAAAAGCTTTTCCATACTTACACTCCTCACTTATAAAATGCCGTTTTTTATTGTTTTTTTAATTATATTTAAAGTGTATCTGTTTGTCAAAGGTTTGAAAAAAATATAGAATATTCACATCAATTGCTATTAATCGTTTATAAATCAGTTTCACGCTCTGTATATTATTACTCCCCATTATTTAATTATTATATAATTAGTCCAAAAATTTTTTGATATAAAATTAAGCTCAGGTTCTCGCCTGAGCTTACCGTACTGCATTTGTTACTATAAACCTGCTGCTTGTTTTACCGCTTTTTGATGGGCTGCATTAACTTTATTAGTACCATGGGTACGGCTATTTAGAAAATGGATATCGAAATGACCATCCATATTATTTCCTTTTATGGTATCTAAGTTAGTTCCTTTACCGTAACCACCGCTTCTACCGCTAACTGTCACATTCTTAGGTTTTGAATCCAGACCTGCATGAGGCATACCAGCCATTGATGCTGCAATTCTTCTGCCTCCTGTTACAACAATTATAGGTCTCCTATTCCAGCTCCAGCTGCCTCCATATATTTCTTTCATTATTTTTGTATCTTCAGCTGTTAAAGGCTCGCAATCGGCATGATTACTGCCATAGGTTCTCATTACGTTAAAGCTTTTTCCTGTCCATAAATCTATGACTTCAGCCTTCGCTCCACGATAAAATATCTTAGAAGCTTCTGTCCACCAATCTAACAACTCTCCGTATTCAGTTTCGTTTGAAGAATTGTATGTACCATCTTTACGATTAATGTCTCCTCTATCTGCCGTGGAAGTCGGTTCTACGCTAAAAAGTTTGGCAGCTGTCTTAGGACCCATTATTCCGTCCACAACTAGCCCGTTGCTCCTTTGAAACTGCTTCAAAGCAGCCTTAGTCTTAGGACCTGCTATCCCATCTATTTTCCCTGTATATAGGCCTAGATTTTTTAAAACTGTTTGTACATCTTTTATAGTGTAAGATTTAGCAGACCCTCTGCTTCCGCTTGCTCCGCTGCTTGTCCCAATTTTTGATAAAGCGGTAAGGGTTTGTTTACCGGCAATACCGTCCTGTTTTAGACCATTTTTTGTCTGAAACTCCAGTACAGCCTTCTTCGTCAAAGTACCATAATAACCTGTTGCTTTTGAACTCAAATAACCTAAAGATATTAGCTTCGTTTGAAGATTTTTTACCGCTGTGCCGGTACTTCCGACTTTCAAAACATCCCCAAAAACCGGTGATATCATCAGCAAAGCTAATACCATAAAAAATAGTAATGTTTTGCTCTTCCTCATGTAACTCTCCTCTCTTATGTTACGAAGTTGGTTGAAAGTTAATTCTGGGTTCAGCTAAACAGTACGGTTTATTATAGTTTACATAATTATGGGATAAAAGACAACGGTAATTTATGACAAAGCTAAGAGCTGCAATTCATAACTGTTTTTCTCACTAAACTTACTTGTAACTAAATGGAAATAGCAGCTCTATTGAGCTGCTATTTAAAATTCACCCATACTAATACTATGCGATTCTGGTACTCTTTTCAAATTTTGAAGGTACTTTTGGCGTCTTAACGTAGGTAATATAATATGCAAAGGGAACTATAACCGCGCCACCTATCAAATTACCTATAGTTACAGGAATCAAATTGTTTATCCATATCTGTCCCCATGTAATAGGAGCTCCCAAGAACATTCCAAGAGGTGCAAAATACATATTAGCTACGCTATGTTCAAAACCGATGAGCACAAATAACATGATGGGGAACCAACAAGCAAATATTTTGCTTATGATATCTCTTCCGCCTGTAGCCATCCAAACCGCCAGCACCACTAATATATTACACAAAATACCTCTTATAATTGCTTCTCCAAATGGTATAGCAACTTTTGCATTTGCTATACTTATTGCCTTTTCGGCTGCAGCCCCTGTCATCAAACCAGAGTTAGCAACCATTAATGCAAGTATTACAGAACCGACAAAATTAGCTAGGTAAACCACTATCCAATTTCTTAATACATCCTTAAATTCATAATTCCCATTCAAATAACCTAAAACCATTAAATTATTGCCTGTAAATAACTCAGCACCACAAATTACAACAAGCATCAAGCCAACAGGAAAAGCCGCAGCAAATATAAACTTTGACATTCCTAAATCAATATTAGCATAAGTCTGACCTATGGTTATGGCTCCCTGTCCACCAAATCCAATAAATGCTCCAGCAAAAATTCCTAGTATGATCATCTGTGCGATAGAAAGTTTTGTCTTAGCTACACCTGCATCTATTGTAGCTTGAGCAATTTCTTTAGGTGTAAGCATTCTTTTTTCCATTACTATACTCCTTTCCTAAACGATAATCATATTGCCTTCTAATGTAATCTTATCATTTTTTTCACAATCAGTCTATATATTTAACCATTTTTTTAACAATCTTTGCTAACAAACAACCTCTATTTCTCCTGAATCCGGATCCATTAATAGGCCGTGCACTACTATATCCTTAGGAACGAAAGGAGATTCTTTTATCTTCCTTACTGTTTCCATTACATTTTCCTTTTCATTTTTCAAAATCCCTATCCATTGCTCAATATTAATAGAATCGACAATTTCTTTAGGAATACCTCTTGAAATCATTTTTTCTCTTACTTTTTCCGGTTCAAGTTTAGCCATTCCACAATCCTTATGTCCAACTACATATACTTGTGAAAGCCCCATAAGCACTGTTCCCACAGTTATACATCTGATGATCTCATCACATCCGTCTCTTATAGTATTGCCTGCATTTTTTAGAATTTTAACATCTCCTCTTTTAATACCCATGGCAGGTTCTAGAAGATCTATAAGCCTGGTATCCATGCAAGTAAATATCATCACATCTTTTTGGGCATGCCCCTCTATTGGCTTATGAAGACCTGCTTTCTTCCTTTCCTCTACAAACTTTTTGTTGTGTTCTAAAATATTTTTTAACATAAAGACCTCCTTGCATATTTTTTCTCATAATTCCGTTTGTTAATTGTCAAATAATTGAAAAGCCACTAGTCTCTTTCTTTTTACTTCTGGTCTCTAACCTCTAACCGCTGAATTAGACTATTCTATAAGTTTACAAAAGGATTATGAATCATTGGCTACAATGTTACCAAATTATCCTTTCTTTGCCTGTATATACATTCATTCTCTGGCCCCTAGCAAATCCTACTATAGTCATATTTAATTCAATACCCATCTTCAGTGCCAAATCCATTGGTGCAGAACGGGAAACAACAGTGGAAATTCCCCTTTTGCCTGCTTTTAAAAGCATTTCTGACGAAATCCTTCCGCTTGTCAGAAGGAGCGTCTTGGAAAAATCTATATCCTTCATAAACGCTTCTCCCAGCACCTTATCCAGAGCATTATGTCTTCCTACATCCTCCTGAAAAAATAGAATCTCCTCATCTTGACTTAAAGCAGCACTGTGAACTCCACCAGTACTTTGAAAAACCTGAGATTTTGCTGCAAATACTTTCATTAGGGACAAAATTTTATCATAGCTTATCTTTAGGTCGCTATTGATTATACCACAGTTCATTGAATCATATATATTGTAAAATGTAGTACCTCTTCCGCATCCTGTAGTTAGCATTCTTTTGCCCATGAAATATTTAGCCATGTCTTTTGGGGTATTTGTCTTCACATAGGCTATGCCTTTAGATCGGTCTATCCTTATGCTATTAATTTCGTCTTTTGTCTTTATAATGCTTTCAGATAGAAGGAAACCTATGACTAAAAACTCTAAGCTGGCTGGTGAGCATAATAATGTAACCAATTCCTCATCATTTAGGTATATAGTCAGAGGATATTCAATTACTACGATATCTTCTACCTCTTCTATGTCTCCTCTATCATATCTTGTTAACATTACTTGCCTGGTAAGCTCCATACATATCCTCCTGCTCCATCGCTCTATATAACATCAAGTCTTTTTCCGTATTTATATTCATAAACATATTCCAATCGGGACTAAAGTTTCTGGCTTCTTCCTCTTCTATATATAATACATCTGCCATTCTAAGCAAGCCGGAAATTTTCTTTTTTTCTGCAAGCACTCCTGCTTCTATCCTAGGAAGCAAAGCTTTGCTATAAATAGCATTAAAAGGTTCTATCCATTGGCCATATTTAGTTATGACTGCCTCTGCTGTAAACTCATTGTCTTCTAACTTTTTATACATATATCTTATATAATCTTTATTAATAAAGGGCATATCACAGGCTAATATATAATTGTATTGGCTTTGAGATTTCATAAGCCCTGCATGTATGCCTCCCAAGGGACCAAATCCTTTATATATATCTTGTGTAATTTCTATGTCTTTTCTACAATAAGCTTGTGGTTTGTTAGTAACCAATATAACATTGGGAAATAGCTCCTTTAAAGCTTCTATTATATGTTCGGTTATACTCATTGAACCAATATTTATGAATTGTTTGTCAAAACCCATGCGCTTGCTGTTTCCTCCGGCAAGAATTATGGCAGTGTCCATTGAATACATATTATCACCCGATTCTGAAAATTTCATCTAATCATATTGTACAACAGGTAACACTTTATTACAATGGAATAAGTTAAATAAATAACAAAAAATAAGGCAGAGTGTTTTTTCCACTCTTGCCCTATTATTTCTATTATAGAGAAGACAGCACTGCAGATTTGCTGACTATCCCTTTCAATCTATTTTTCTCATCTACTACCGCAATAGGATACTTAGATTTAGCTGTTAATTGAAGCATATCTACTATCAAAGTATCCCTACGAATTGTATAGATATCCCTATCAATAAAGTCGGAAATAGGAATGTTTTCTTTTCTAGCTCGTATAGCATTATCTATGGAAATAACGCCTAACAGTTTCATAGAATCATCCACCACATAAGCAGTAGACACATCGTTACGGCTTAATTCTTCTATTACATGAATCGGTGCATCCTTTTCTCTAACCATACATCTCGGTGTGATCATGACATGTTTAGCGCTGAGAACCTTTGATTTATCTGCGCCGTCAATGAACTTTGCCACATATTCATCGGCAGGATTTAATGCCATGTCTTGAGGTGTGTCTATCTGAATAATTCTGCCATCCCGCATAATTGCTACGGTATCACCTAATTTAAATGCTTCGTTAATATCATGAGTTATAAAAACCACAGTCTTTTGAAGCTTCCTTTGTATGGAAAGCAGTTCAAATTGCATATCCCTTTTTACCAGTGGATCCAAAGCGGAAAAGGGTTCATCCATAAGCAGCACTTCCGGATCATTGGCAAGAGCCCTAGCCAAACCAACTCTTTGCTTCATGCCTCCCGACAAACTGCTTATAGGCTGATGCTCCCATCCTTCTAAACCTACCAAGGATATCATCTCTTTAGCCTTTTTCTCCCTTTCCTCTTTAGAAACTTTCTTAACCTCAAGACCATAGGCTACATTTTCCATGACAGTTCTATGACTCATCAGTCCAAAGTTTTGAAAAACCATAGATATTTTATTGCGCCTTAAATCTAATAATTCTTTCTTGCTAAGCTGGTCTATATCGTTATTTTGAAAATATATTTTCCCTGAAGTAGGCCTATTGAGTTTGTTTAAACAACGAATAATAGTTGACTTTCCCGAACCAGAAAGTCCTATAATCACAAACACTTCTCCTTTTTTTACTTCAAAGGATACATCCCAAAGGGCTACTGTGACTCCGGTTTTTTTATAGACTGTATCCTTATCAGCACCTTCCTTCATAAGTTTTATAGCTTCAGACTTATTTATTCCATAAAGCTTTGTCACATTTTCTACTTTTATGATGACTTCATCTTTCATTGCTGCTCCGCCTCCTTCCTTTTCACCAAACCTTGAGTGAGGCGGTCTAAAATAATGGCTACTATTACTATGCATATACCTGGCATAAGTGCCTTGCCCATTTCTGTTCGATTAGTAGCTAAAAGGATTTCCATTCCCAATCCTTGGGCGCCTATCAATGCGCAGGTTACAACCATTGACATGGCCATCATAATAGTTTGATTAAGTCCTGTCATTATTGTAGGCATAGCTTGGGGTATTTGTACTTTCACTAAGGTCTGTAGATTAGTAGAGCCGAAAGCTTTTGCCGCTTCTACTACCTCTCCGTTCACATGGATAATACCGTGACTTGTCATCCTAATCATTGGCACAATAGCATATATAGTTGTTGCCATAAGGGCAGGTGTCTTTCCTGTACTAAATAACATTACCGCAGGAACCAAATATACAAAAGTAGGCATGGTTTGCATTAAATCAAGAATTGGTCTTATGATACTTTCTGCTCTTTTATTCATTGCAATAAGCACCCCTAAGGGGAATCCTAATATTACAGAAAGGATTACCGATGCAATTACAATGCTCAATGTTTCCAACATATGAACCCAAAGTCCACAAGAACCGACAAATATCAGCATTGCGCCATACAATAGTCCTACTCGTTTTCTTCCACTTATTCTCCATCCTAGTATCATGACAATTATTATAAGTAACCACCAAGGGATAATGGCAAGAAGCCAATTTATCCCTTTTATTGATGCGATTACAAAATTCCTAATTGCTGTAAGAATCTCTCTATTTTCTCTGCTAAAAGTCTTTATCCAAAGGTCAATGGTGTCACCTACATCAAACTGCCACTCCTTAGGAAAATGTAATAGATAATCCTTCAAAAACTCGCCCCCTTATAGAGTGTGTCAGTTAAGAGCTTCTCGCACTTTTTCAGCTCTTTCTGCAGGCAGCCATTCATCCAATAAGTAGTCATATTCC
This sequence comes from Clostridiales bacterium, assembly GCA_012521375.1. Taxonomy (GTDB): domain Bacteria; phylum Bacillota; class Clostridia; order Lutisporales; family Lutisporaceae; genus Lutispora. The sequence continues at coordinate 6,960 of JAAYMO010000100.1, read as the reverse complement.
TTTAAAAACCACTTGGCGGCTTCCTCATGAGTGGCTCCTGTCTCGTCTAAGTATGCCAAAGCTTCACTTATCAGTTGACTGCCTGTTTTATATTTCTTAAAGAATTCCAGAAGATCCGGAGCTTTTTCAGCAAATTTACTGCTGCTGACGATCTTTAGTTCCTGTTTAGGGAACTCACACTTGCCTTCCAAATATAGATCCGGATCGTAAGGTGCATCTTCCAAGAGGACTAAATCTAACTTTCCAGTTATCCATGTTGGTTCATAACAATAACCTACCCACGGATCCCCTAGATTGTATGCTGAAGCCAATGAAGCAAATAATGCGGCTTCACTGCCTAACCTCACATAGTTATATGATTCATTTAGTCCATAATACTCATACTTTTTATACAATATCTCATCTGCCATCCATCCCGGAAGTGAACCATAAAGCCTTCCCTTCTCAGGCTCTTCATCATCGGGAAATATGTGAGGATACTTCTTTAAATCTTCCACAGTTTTAAGATCAGGTGCCATAGGCTCTATGCCACGTTCAGGATCCCCTTCTATAACATATCTTGGCACATATAGTCCCTGAGCACTATCCGGCACCAAAACACCTACATCTACGATATCTCCATTGGCTACATCTTCAGGATATGTGGCTACATTGTCTGTCCAACTTTCAATATCTAAATCCACATCTCCTGCTATCATAGCCTGCCAGTTCATTGTGGAAGATCCTGTAGACGTTTGAAAATCATAATTTTCGTATCCGTTTAACACAATAAACTTAGCTATCTCATTATGTAGCATCTGGCTGTCCCAACCATTGTTTGTAACTGTTATAGTTTTTATTTCTGCTTTTTCGTTCCCGCTGCAACCTCCTAGTACAGTAGTTATACAAAATGCTAATGCTAGCATTAATACAATACTTCTTTTCATCTATAACATCCCCCTTCACTAAATTAACAAACAACTTTATAATACCATAAAGTTGTCACTTTAGTCAAATTGGATTCAAATAAAGAATGAGATTAAAATCTCATTCAATCTCATTCTTTATGAATTATTTCATTATTAATATTCTTTTTAATGAAATAGGTACTTATACACTCTTTCAGGAGAATTCTCATCTCCAACAAAATATATGAAATCTCCCTTGGTGAGCACAGCATAAGGACCAGGTGACAATAGCAATTCATTGTTTCTTTTAATTGCCACTATGGTTGCCGAAGTATGGTGCCAAAAATTAATATCACTTATGGTTTTTCCCAAATATTTACATTTTTCATCAATCAAAATTTCATATGGAATAAAGGGATTGCTGGCTTTGAAGCGTTCTGTTTTATCCATTAATATTCCAATCATTTCCTTTAGATTATCATTTTCTTTGTTCTGACGTTCTATAGAACCGATTATGTCTCTTTTTAAATCCTTCATAGTCTGAATATCTGTATACTGCCTTACATATTTCAGAGCATTTTCACTGGACTTGATTATTACTCCGCTGCCCTTGGTAACTTCCACTATTCCCACATCTGATAGGATACTTACAGCTCTTCTGGCGGTTTCTGGAGAAACTCCATATTGGCTTGCTAACACTGAACGGGCATAAAGCTTATCTCCTATTTCATAATGTCCGCTAATAATCTTTGAGGCAATATCTAAAGCAATCTGTTGATATATAGGATTTGATAAATCAACATTTTTTTCCATTAACTTCAACTCCTTGTGATAATAAGGGTGGTTTTAATATTTTGCTTTCATAAATTATTGCTAATAATAAATTATATCATACTTAAAAAAATCCTTCATAACTTCCAATTTTTTTGCCAAGAAAATACTTTATCTAAATTCAACGGAAAAAATTAGAATAAATAATAAAGGTGCTCCATGAGCACCTTTATTATTTATTCTAATTTGTATTATACTGCTTTTTCTAAGTTTACTGCACATACCTTGTATTCAGGTATCTTACACTTTGGATCCAAAGCTGCATTGGTCAATATATTTGCAGCTCCTTCAGCAAAGTGGAATGGTATGAATACTACTGAATCTTCTACTATATCGCTTACTTTTGCTTTCACAACTATGGTTCCTCGTCTTGAAGTTACCTTAACTTTATCTCCATCATTGATACCTAGTTTGGCAGCAGTAGCAGGATTTATCTCTACATAGCTTTCCGGCACCTTCTTGTTGAGACCTTCAACCTTGCCTGTCATGGTCCTTGTATGGTATTGATACAATACCCTGCCAGTAGTTAGAATCATAGGATATTCATCATCAGGCAGTTCAGCAGGATCCTTGTATTCTATGCCCATGAACAAGCCTTTGCCTCTTGAGAATTTACCTTTATGCAGATATGGTGTGCCAGGATGTTCCTTGTCAGGGCATGGCCACTGAATTCCTTTATTCTCTATTCTTTGATAATCTATGCCTGCATAGGAAGGTGTCACTGATGCTATCTCATCAAATATTTCTGAAGGATTATCATATTTTTTATTATAGCCTAGCCTATTCATAAGATCCATCAATATAAGCCAGTCGGGTTTGGCTAGTCCTGGTGCATCTATTGCTTTTCTGATTCTCTGAACTCGTCTTTCTGTATTGGAGAAAGTTCCATCCTTTTCTGCAAAGGCTGCAGCAGGAAGAACCACATCTGCCAACTCAGCTGTTTCTGTTAAGAATATATCCTGCACCACTAAGAATTCTGTGTTCTCCAAAGCATGTTTCACATGATTTAAATCTGGGTCTGACACCATTGGGTTTTCTCCCATTATATAGAGCATCTTTATATCTCCCCGGCTAGCTGCATCCAGCATTTCTGCCACAGTAAGTCCAGGTACTTGAGACAATCCTTCCACGCCCCAAGCCTTTTCAAATTTTTCTGCAATTTCTGGTTTGTTAACCGCTTGATAGCCTGTATAAACATTAGGTAAAGCTCCCATATCACACGCACCCTGAACGTTGTTTTGGCCTCTCAATGGGTTAACACCTGTAGATTCACGTCCAATTTGTCCGCAAAGCATAGCAAGGTTGGCCATAGACATAACATTATTGGTTCCTGATGTATGTTGAGTTACACCCATACAGTATACTATACTGCTTTTTTCGCCTTTGGCATATAATCTTGCAGCTTTCCTTATATCCTCTGGATCTACTCCGCAGATTTCTCCTGCCTTTTCAGGAGTAAAATCTTTCACAGCTTCCTTCAACTTTTCAAAGTCTTCTGTCCTCTCTTCTATGAATTCCTTATTTTCTAAGCCTTCAGACAGTATAACATTCATCATTCCGTTGACCAAAGCGATATTTGTCCCTGGCTTGATCTGCAGGAAAGTATCTGCATCATTGGAAAGTTCAATCTTTCTAGGATCCGCAACTATCAGCTTACTGCCCTTTCTCAATGCCTGCCTTATCTTTGCTCCTATTACAGGATGGTTTTCTGTAGTGTTAGATCCCATAACAAATATTACATCAGCTTCTAAGAGCTCATTGATTCCATTAGTCATAGCTCCGCTTCCAAATGTAGTTGCAAGACCTGCAACTGTAGCGGAATGTCAGAGACGGGCACAGTGGTCTATATTATTTGTGCCGATCACCGCCCTAAATAATTTTTGCATCAGGTAGTTTTCTTCATTGGTACATCTTGCAGAAGACAGGGCTCCAAAAGCTTCCGAGCCGTGTTTTTCCTTAATTTCCTTAATTTTAGATGCTATAAGCTCCATGGCTTCATCCCAGGTTGCTTCTTTAAGTTCTCCATCTTTTCTAATAAGTGGTTTTTTCAGCCTATCGGGATGATTTAAAAATTTATATCCAAATTTACCCTTAACACAAAGGAGTCCGTCATTAGGTTCAATATTTACAGGCTCTACCCCTACTACTTTATCGTCCTTAACCAAAAGATCCATCTGACATCCTACACCGCAGTAAGCACATGTTGTTCTAACCTTGTTCAATTCCCAATATCTAAATTTTTCAGGCTGTTTAGGCATTAAAGCTCCAACAGGACATACTGATACGCAATTTCCGCAGGATACACATACCGATTCTTCAAAAGTTTTGTCCCCTGCAACACCTACGTGAGTATAAAAACCTCTGTCTATAAAGTTTATTGCTCCAGTACATTGCAATTCATTATCCACTCTGACACATTTTCCGCATAATATACACTTATTAGGATCATAAGTGAAGAAAGGATTGCTGTCATCAATAGGATAATTCTTCTTTTCCCCGTTGTAGCCGCCTTCTTTAATATCATACTCATAACACAAATCTTGCAAAGTACAACTCCCTGACTTTTCGCAGGTTAGACAATCTAATGGATGGTTTTCAATCATAAGCTTCAATATCTCTTTCCGGGCTTCAATCACTGTAGGGCTATCAGTTTGGATTTCCATACCTTCAGCTACAGGAGCAGAACATGAGGGCACAAGGGCTCTTGCACCTTTAACCTCTACTACACATATTCGACAGGCTCCATGAGCAACAAGCCTTTCATCATAGCATAAAGTTGGTATTTTGATGCCTACCTTTTGGGCTGCTTGCAATATAGTGGAGCCAGGTTCGGCTTGACATTTTATGCCGTTGATGGTTAAGTTAATCAATAGTTTTACCTCCTTTACAATGTAGACTCCTTTACAATGTAAATAAAATATATAGAATTATAATTTATCAATAATCTTTTCCAATCCTAAAGCTTCTGCCCAGCTTACTTCAACATACTGGTCGTCTTTCTTCATCAATGGAGCCAGAGGTTTAGGATTATAGGTTAGGTCAACAGATAATTTACCTTTTAAGCATAAGGGCCTTCCTTCCCCTGGTTCCTTGGCCCTTACCCCAAGTACAACCCCGTCCTTCTTTAAAAGTTCAAAATTGCAGCCATATTCACATTGAGTGCATTTTACTTCTTCTTTTTCAGTCTCCCAGGCCCTGGCTTTTCCTGCAATTCTATTATCAATCAATGCACCTACAGGGCATACGCTTATACATCTACCACAGGAAACACAGGATGATTCTCCCAATATTCTATCATTGTCAGCTATTATGTGAGTCTCAAATCCCCTCTCCCCAAAAGACAGCACACTTCTTTCTTGTATCTGACTGCATGTACTAACGCATCTCCCGCATAGGATACACTTGTTGTTATCTCTCAATATATACGGATTTGAAGTATCGATTATTGCATTTCTTCTTGCACCATCATGTTCTCTAAATTTAACATCATATCTGTAAGCATATTCTTGCAACTTGCATTCTCCAGCTTTGTCACAAGTCAAACAGTCATTGGGGTGATTATCTAGAATAAGCTTTAATATTTCTTTTCTTGCCTCTACAACAGCAGGGCTTTCTGTGTGTACTACCATTCCCTCAGCAACAGGCAATACGCATGAGGCTTGAAGCGTTCTGGCTCTTTCCACTTCCACAACACAAATTCTGCACGCTCCCACTTCATTGACACCTTTTAAATAACACAAAGCGGGAATGTCAATACCTATGCTTTTTGCAGCTTCCATAACAGTTGTACCACTTTTTACCTTGACAGGAATGCCATCGATGGTTAAATTGATCATATTCATCTGAGTTCCCCCTATAATTAATTTAGAAAAAATGATAAATAAAAAAAATTCCGTAAATACTTCCAGCACTTACATAATAACTCATTGTGAAATAATCGTCAATATAAAACAAAAAATAAAGACTAATCCTGCAAATATTTATATGCAGAATTAGCCTATCATTATTAAATTTACTATATAAATTTATTCATATATCATAGTTTTGTCTAAATAGTTTATTTTTTAACATTTATTGTTCATTTATTTTTACTCTTGTTGTATCTGCTCAACACATTAATTATTATTATAGCTGCTGCCCCGCCTATCAATGCCGTAACCAATTGTGGAAAACTCAAAGCCACCTGTATAGGAGGTTTCACATCTATAAAATAATTTACTACTGTATAAAGAAGACCAAATTTTAACACAGAAGCAAAAGCTACAGCCAAAATGGTATTCTTATTCTTCAATATAGAATAAACTGCTGCATATAGTATATTGGCAGCCATTATAAAAGGTATGGCCGGGACTATGGCTGGAGGCTGAACACCCAATATGAAAGCCATAAATGGAGTTATAGCTCCTATAGCCGCCGCCCAGGTTAAACCGCAGAAATGAGCGGCCAAAATCAAAACTGCATTTATCCCTGAACCTGTTATCAATTGGCCAAATTTAACAAATTGAAATACCAATGCTACAGCTAATAATATTGCTGCTCTGGTCAATGTATTGGTCTTTTTGCTAATTACTTCATTCATATTATCTATATCCCTTTCTGATTACATAATAATTTCCCTTTTCACATAATGAGTGTGAAGAAGGCGATGGGCTTTTTCTCCATTAGCTTCACCCAAGTATTCATCATATAAAGCTTTTATCTCTGGATTCTTGTGGGATTTTCTTAAAGTCATTCCTTCATCTATTTTATATAAACCTTGAGCCCTCAATTTACATACTTCTTCAGTTTTCTCCTTATCCATAATTATTGGTTGTCCACCACCATTGATGCATCCGCCGGGGCATGCCATTACTTCAATAAAATGATATTCAGCTTCTCCATTCCTTACTCTATCCAGCAGTTTTCCCGCATTTCCTGTACCGTGAGCCACAGCCACCTTAATATCAGTATCTCCTATTTTTACTATAGCTTCCTTAATGTCTTCCAAGCCTCTAACAGGTGTATAATCTATCTCTTCCAAATCTTGGCCTGTCAGTATATCTGCTACAGTTCTCAAAGCAGCTTCCATAACTCCTCCAGTAGCACCGAAAATCACTGCTGCACCTGTAGATTGACCCATAAGCTTATCAAATTTATCATCTTCCAATACGTTGAAATCTATGCCTGCTTCCTTTATCATCTTTGCCAACTCTCTGGTAGTCAATACTGCATCCACGTCTTGTAGACCATCAACACTTAATTC
>JAAYMO010000099.1 GCA_012521375.1 Clostridiales bacterium | reverse complement strand
GACCAATATCCTAATTTGAGGTGTTCCCAAACGCTTTCGTTTACTGCACTGAATGCTCCGACTATAGGTGATTTTCCAGACCATTCATAAGTAAAATGCAATAATGAACCAATGATAAGTACCCAAATCACGGAGATGACCTGCCATTTTAACACTTTTTTTCTCCATAAATTCATTATCTACACCTCATTGACCTTATTCAGTTTTTTCATCCATAGCATATCCTTTCCCCATGATGAGTATTCTCTAATACCAGAATCATTTTTCCATTTCTAATTGAATATGCTATCTATTTAGACTATATTTTTCCCATATTGGTTACAAATACTTATCCAGCCATGCTATAGTTTCTTCCATCATTTTCACTGTCTTATAATGATTCAATCTCGGTTCTATAACAAATTTTAATCTTTCAGGCTTGTCTTTATAAACATCTTTTATCTCGTCATAAAAGTATCTCTGTATATCTATCGGCACTGAGGTGTCTGCGTCCCCATGGAGTAAAAGTATAGGTCTGGGATATAATTCATCCTTCCTTGATAGTGGATCATATATTTTAATTTCATCCAATATTTTTTTATCTGTCATGCCCTTTCCTTCAAAATCCATGGCTTTATAAGTCTCCTCTGCCTTCTGCCATGCACTGGCTCCATTCATGTTTATAAGGCATTTTATCTCTTTATTTGCTGCAAATATTCCGCTGGAGATAAAGCCACCCATGGAACTTCCCATTACAGCAAGCCTGTGTCTGGATATTCCAAGCCTATCCTCTGCAGCATTTATCAATGTTTCATATTCTTTAACAGTATTTAGAATAACCTCCCAGAAATATCTTCGAAGCTCCTGAACACCATATTTTTCTAACTTCCCTCTTTCTCCGTGATGAATGGCATCAGGCAAAATCACATTATAGCCATGAAAAGCCAGTATCTTTCCGATAAACAAATTGTTATCCTTGTTTGAGCTCCAACCATGGTAATACAATATGGTTGCCGCTTTTTCAGTATCAAATATAGGTTTTACAAATAGACATGGGATATTCCCTAATTTGACTCTGGAAATATCTAATAACTCTTTCATCTCTAAGTCATCTCCTATAGATTAAATGTGTTGACAGCCTTTCTGTAATAATCAAAAGCAGTTTCTATTATGAATCCGCTGCTTTTATATAGATTGAAAGCAGGTTTATTATTGCTCTCTACTTCAATTGTTATATTTTCATGGCCATTTTCCAAAAGATGATTTACTATATGAATAATCAATTCCCTTCCATATCCTTTGCCCTGAAACTCCGGAAGTATACCTAAACCATATATCGCAACCTCTTCATAGCCGAAGTATCCGCTTCCAATACCTATAATCTGATCTCCCAAAACAGTGGCATAGTTTTTTCTGTTTGTTGAATTGAAGCAGTTTGTTATAAACTCTTCTTCCTCTTCAGGACTTTCTTCAAACACCTTTGCACTGACATAGGCCAGCCTTTTTATATCCGATCTGTCAGGCAGATAAAATTTTGTTTTGAACTCATTAATCTTATCAAGAACATTGGTTGTTTTATCAAACTTCATATAGTATTCTGTAAAATCATAATCTGCCCCCAGACTGTTGATGCATTCTTTGCCGGATAAGGATTGATTTTCGCAAACGAACAATACATCTTTTACATCATATCTTTTTAATTCCTCAACTGCCTCTGACAGAAGCCTTTTGAAGTATCCTTTTCTTCTATATTCAGGCAATGTATAGGCTGATATTTCAGCCTCTTCCCGGGTGGGTATGAACATAAACAGAAAGCTCACCAATTTATTCTCTTCATAAAGCAAATACAGGTATTTTATTTCCTGATCAAAATTAACTGATCCGTCCAGATATAAATTACCTTTAAGATTATCATATTCTTTGCAGCGTGAATAAACTTCTTTCATTTCCTTTTCCGATATGGGGTCTAATCTATTCAATGATTTAATATACATGTTAACCTCCTACTTCATCTGCTTTTTAATATAACTTATATTCTTATTTATTAAATCCTCATCTACTATTCCAGAATGACCGCTTATAACAGTTCCAGCTTTTATACTTTTTATATATTCCAGTGATTTTATGTATACTTCTAAGTTTTCGTATTGCAAATATGGTTCAGGATATTCTACCAAATCTCCAACAAACAAAACAGAATCTTCTTTATCATAGCAAATGGCAGAATCAACGGTATGGCCTGGAGCATAGATAAACTCAATGCCGTAGTCCTCAAAGTTCAATCTGCTGTCAAAGGTCAAGTTTGGCAACTTCAGTCCAAAGGAGCCGTCATGATATATACCTTTGAACTTTTCAAGCTCCTTCTCTCCATTCTCAAGAATTAGTCTTCTGCAGCTATCATGAGCTATGATGATTGAATCAGTAAATGCGCAGTTGCCCCAAATGTGATCCCAATCGCTATGAGTGTTAAACACAATAACTTCTTTATTTCCCAATCCTTCAGCATTTATATAGTCTTTTACAACTTCCATGGATTTTGGTCCCACGTGGGTATCGCATAGAAAAAGCTTATCCCCTGCATTTATCAGATATACGCATGTATCCTGAGAAAATAAAGAATCTCCATCCTGAAATGTGAACAATGTGCCTCTTTTTCCTAGCCTTACAATTTTCACTTAAACCTGTCCCCTTTTTCTACTAGTTGGCCTTCTTCCAATCATGAAAAAATTGCCATGGCATATTCATCGTGGTATTGCCCATCTCTGAGCAAGCTCCTTATACCTGAAACAGTCCACTACATGGTCATTGACCAGGCCTGTTGCCTGCAAATGAGAATATATAATCATGATATTTTATATACAATTCATCATTACCACACCAACTGCACCGTTTCATTGACTCCTCCTCTTTAGTGTTTATTGTAATGTATTCCAAATATTACAATTATCATCTAGAAAATTATATCATTAATCTTTATTATCGTCCAATATATCACAAACAAAAAATGACGCCAATCATATTTAAATAATCAGCGCCATTTAATTTATAGCTCTTCTGCTATCTGCTTTATAGCTAACAGCTAATCCTTATTTGCTTATCTTTTCCAATCCACCCATATAAGGTCTCAATACTTCCGGTATAAGAACACTTCCGTCTTCCTGCTGGAAGTTTTCCAGTATAGCTGCTACAGTTCTGCCTACTGCTATGCCTGATCCATTGAGAGTATGAACAAATCTGGCCTTATCCTTTGGATTTTCCTTGAATCTGATATCTGCTCTTCTGGCCTGATAATCCTCAAAGTTGCTGCAGCTTGAAATTTCTACATATCTGTTGTAGCTGGGCATCCATACCTCCAAATCATAAGTCTTAGCTGATGAAAATCCTAAATCACCTGCGCAAAGGCATACAACTCTGTAAGGCAAGCCCAATAGCTGAAGAATTCTCTCAGCATCATTGGTCAATGATTCAAGCTCCTCATAGGAATGATCCGGATGAGCAAATTTCACCAACTCAACCTTGTTGAATTGATGCTGTCTAATGAGACCTCTTGTATCTCTACCTGCAGATCCGGCTTCCGCTCTAAAGCATGCGCTATAAGCTGTGTATTTTATTGGGAATTGTGCACCTTCCAATATCTCTTCCCTATGAATATTGGTAACAGGGACCTCAGCAGTAGGTATTAGATAATAATCTGTATTGTCTACCTTAAACATATCCTCTGCAAACTTAGGCAGTTGACCTGTACCTTGCATGCTCTTGCTGTTTGCCATGTATGGAGGTAATATTTCAATATAGCCGTTTGCTATATGGGTATCCAGCATAAAGTTTATCAATGCTCTTTCAAGTCTCGCTCCCAGACCTCTATAGAATGTGAATCTGGTACCTGTAACCTTTCCTGCGGTAGCAAAGTCCAAAATGCCCAAATCCTCTCCTATATCCCAGTGGGCTTTAGGCTCATAAGGAAATTTTGTAGGTTCCCCCCACCTTCTTATTTCTTCATTATCTGTATCCGAATCGCCATCGGGGACGCTGTCATTTGGTGTATTAGGTATTGTTAGAAGAACTTCAGATATTTTATTCTCAATCTCTCTTACTTTATCATCCCCTTCTTTAATTTTGTCGGAAACGGTTTTCATCTCTGCAATCAAATCATCTGCATTGCCTTTAGCCTTTTTTATCTTTGCAATATCCTCAGATACCTTGTTTCTTTTTGCTTTAAGCTCTTCAACAGAAGCTAAAAGCTCTCTTCTCTTTTCATCCAATTCCAAAACTTCTGATATTCTATATTCTCCGCCTCTTCTTTTAAGCTTTCTTATGACTTCTTCTGGATTAGCTCTGATTACTTTAATATCCAACATAATATCCGCCTCCTTTGTAATTTTTAAGAAAAAATAAACCTTTCGCCTCCCTAAGGGACGAAAGGTTATCCGCGTTGCCACCCTAATTAGCAGCCAAAAGCTGCTCTCTCAAGTATTTAACGGTTTTCACCGTCCCTGTTCATCACAGGCTGCTCCGGGATGGAATTCAATGCTTTGCCCATCGGCTCCCACCAACCGCCGACTCTCTTTACGGCAGTCACATCTACTTTTTCCCATCATTGCATTTCCAATATATGATTGTAATATATATTACTACTTATTATTAAAAATTTCAAGCAGTTTATACATAATTTTGCCTAGTACGCCTTGGCTATATAAATCATATGTTCTGCTTTCTTGCCGCAGAATGCACAAGTATCTCCCAAATGTTCTTGCTCAAAAGGTATACATCTTATAGTAGCCGAAGTGTCATCTTTCAGTTTGTCTTCGCATTCTCTGCTGCCACACCACATGGTTTTTACAAAGCCGGGAGTATCATCCATTATTCTCTTTATCTCTTTATAATCAGTAGTAGTGTAAGTCTTTGCATTTCTATTTTCCAGCGCTTTGTTAAACATGGTCTGATGGATATCATCAAGTATCTCTTCTATTTTTTCTGTCAAGCCTTCCATAGGTAGTGTGAATTTCTCTAATGTGTCTCGTCTTACTGCCGTAACCTGATTTTTGTCAATATCTTTTGGTCCTATTTCAAGTCTTAGAGGTACACCCTTCATTTCCCAATAGTTAAACTTCCAGCCTGGGCTGTAAGTATCTCTATCATCAAATTCCACTCTGAAGGTCTTGGCTAATTCATTCTTGATTTCCAATGCTTTATCCAATACACCTTCTTTGTGGAATGCTATTGGAAGAATTACAACTTGTATTGGTGCAACCCTAGGTGGCATTTTAAGTCCTCTATTGTCTCCATGAACCATTATTATGCCACCTATGAGTCTTGTTGAAACTCCCCAAGATGTACTCCAGCCATATTTTCTTACTCCGTCCTTATCAAGGAACTGTATGTCAAACATCTTGGCAAAGTTCTGGCCTAGATTATGTGATGTTCCTGCCTGCAAGGCCTTACCATCATGCATCATGGCTTCCATAGTATAAGTCTTGTTGGCTCCTGCAAATTTTTCTTTCTCACTCTTTAGCCCTAATATAACAGGCATAGCTAATTCATCTTCAGCAACCTGCCTATAAACTTCAAGCATCTTCAAAGTTTCTTCCTGAGCTTCTTCTTCTGTCGCATGAACTGTATGACCTTCCTGCCATAGGAATTCAGCAGTTCTCAGGAAAGGTCTAGTTGTCTTCTCCCATCTTATTACGTTGGCCCATTGATTGATAAGAACAGGCAAATCCCTGTAAGATTGAATCCATTTGGAGTACATAGTACATATGATGGTCTCCGATGTAGGCCTTATAAATAATCTCTCAGTCAATTCCTCATTGCCGCCATGGGTAACCCATAGAACTTCAGGGGCAAAACCTTCAAAGTGCTCTGCTTCCTTCTTTAAAAAACTTTCTGGAATCAAAAGAGGAAAATAGGCATTTTTGTGCCCCGTTTCTTTAAACCTTCTATCCATAACTCTTTGTATCTGTTCCCATACTCCATACCCATAAGGTTTTATAACCATGCAACCTTTAACGGGAGCATAGTCTACCATATCAGTTTTTAATATAATATCTGTGTACCATTGGGAAAAATCTTCTTCCATTGGGGTTACTTCTTTTACAAATTCCTGTTCATTCTTCTTTCCCATTAATTATCACTCCTCCATCGATTATTTTGATACTAAAAAAAATAAACCTTCATCTCTACAATGGGACGAAGGTTGATTTCGCGGTACCACCCAATTTAGCATGAATGAATATCCATGCCATCTCTAAGCTTATAACGGTGCCAGCCGGTTTGGCTCATCGCCAACGACTCTGAGGTGGGTCAGAGTAGCTTTTACCTGAAAAACCTTTCAGCCTAAGGGTTTTTCTCTCTTTTGGTCTGCTCGCGCTCTTCTTTCCTCTTCATTGTCTAATATTGTTTTAGGCTTATTATATATTATTGTGCCAATATCGTCAATAATATTTACATTGGTCTGTGATTATCTTATGATAATGTCACCTTGTAAATTATCGTGATAAAATGTCACTATGAAAAACGAGGTGCATTATTTAATGTCTCAAAAACTAAATTCCACCCCTTAAAATCATAGAGTGGAATTTAGTTTTTCAAATCAGGCTTATCTTTAGCTTTTATATCTCTGATATCGAGCAAGACCGGCTGCCATGAACAGTGCGCCGGCAAAGCCATCTATTACTGGGATACCCAGCCGCTGTTCTATATAAGCATCTGCACCCGTATAATTGGCACAACCAAGGACTATAGCATCTACGCAGGGAGTTTTCATGGCTTCCTCTGCCGCTTTTAGCAAATCTTCAGGAGAATCGCTTTTAGTTACAACAACAGTCTTGAGGAAATCTCTCAGATGATATTTGTGCGCCAGGGCAAATTTTTTTGACACAGATTTTGGGGATGGTGATATGACAGCAAATCCGTTTCCCATAGATGAGGCCAGTTTCATTGATGCCTCAGCTATGCCTACCACAGGTTTTTTAGTTAGTTCGCGAATCAATTCTAGGTTTGGGTCAGAATGACAAGCTATTATAAAAGCATCATATTTGTCCTTGCTCTGGCGAACAAGATTACACAGCTCGTCTAAGGCTGTGATGTGATCCTCATAACTAAGAACCAATATTGGAGCAGTCTTCAGTCTGACTACATCAACATCATACTCTCCACCTACGAATTTTTCTACCGTATTTCTCATCTTAATACATGTATTCTCATCGCTGTTAGGATTTATAGCAAGTATACGGAGCCGTTTATTCATACTAGAACCTCCTGTCTATTGTTGTAAAGGATTTATTAAAGAACCCCCGACTTTTTCACCGGGGGTCAGTACTTCTTGAGTTTATTCAGGTTGCTTCAACAGACTTAAAACTAGCTTGCCCCAGCCTTTAGTCCCATCTGCAATAGGATCTACAACACCTTCGTTCATCACAACTTTTCCGCGGACGATGGTTTGGTTCAGCTTGCAGTGTAGTTCCCAACCGTCATACACTTTAGCTATTTCACGAGATTTGGAATAGTTCTTGCGCCAGTCTACGACGGTCTTATCATTCATATCAAATATAACCAAATCAGCATCAGAGCCAGGCTGAATAACACCTTTTTTAGGATAGAGATTGAAAGCCTTGGCAGGATTTACGCAGCACAGCTCAACAACACGTTCGAGGGTAATTCCACGTTCACCTTTAGCAACTTCACTTAATAAAAGTGGGAGACGAAGATCAATACCTATTAATCCGGCTGGTGCCTTAAATATGTCTTCATAACCTGTATCCTTCTCCTCAGGGAGGAAGGCACCATGGTCACTTCCAATGAAGTCTACCGTACCGTCAAGAACATATTCCCACAGTTTATCTACTATCTCTTTCGTACGAAGAGGTGGATTGCACTTGGCATATGGACCATGTTTTATTAACTCTTCTTCGGTCAACAGAAGATAATGTGGACAGGTCTCCAAGAATACTTTTTGGCCGCGGGCTTTTGCTTCCTTAGCCATCTGCATAGCTTCAGGAGTAGAAATATGTGCCAGTTCGAGAACACAACCTGTATCAGCAGCCATCGTAATAAGCTTCTGAACAGTAGTATACTCAGCAATCGGCGGGCGAGATGGACAATGATACTCTGCCCCCACCTTGCCTTCGGCACGGAATTTATTAATCAATCCCTGGATTATATCATTGTTTTCGGCATGGGATGCCAACATCAGACCAGTCTTTGCAACTTCCTTCATACAGACATAAATCTCATAATCATTAGCCATAGTGAGTCCTACGAACTCTTTTTCGCGACCTTCAGGCGCCTGATGCAGGAAAGACTTGTAGGCAACAATACCTTCCTTGGCAATCTTTGTAATCTCTTCCGGATACTGCCCGCCGGCAGCACCATAGAAAGCATAGTCAACTATGCAACCGCGCTCAGCAGCTACCTTTTTACGATTGTCCAATATTTCTTTATTATACTGTGGTGGAGATGATATCGGGTGTTCAAGTATAGTGGTAGTCCCTCCAGCAGCTGCAGCCATTGACTCTGTGTAGAATGTTCCTCGTTCCGGATGGCCAGGATCGCGGAAATGTACATGTGTATCTATGCCACCTGGAATAACATACTTGCCTTCTGCGTCTATTACTTTCTCAGCTTCAGGTAGTTTACCGCATTCGGTAATCATCGCAAACTTTTCGTCCTTGATACCTATATCAGCCTTGCGAAACATACCATCTAAGTAAACTAGTCCATTAATAACTGCAAGATCTAATCTCATTCTTACACTCCTCTCTATTGATATATGATATTATAATTAAGAAATTTATATTGGAATCAAAGCATATTTAATTAGCTTATGAGTATATTCAATGAACATCATAATATGGTTTCTTAGTACATCAGATAATATTAAAGAATATTATACCATAAGTTCATCCAGAGCAAGTACTGTCCGATAAAGAATATCGACGCCAATATCGCAATGGTGCATTTCAGTCCACTCTGCACCACAATGGCTAAGGCCATCTTTACTTGGAACAAAAATCATGCCAATAGGAACACCTGCATGGGCCATAGGGTTAGCATCATGACCGGCACCGCTGGGCATAACAACATGGGATATACCTGCTTCTTCACATACTTTTTTGATGGTCTCAATGAGAGTAGAGTCGCAGGGAGTAGAATATTTTGACACAGTATTTTGGAAGGTAAATTCCGCATCAGGAATCTCAGCAGCATGCTTCTTAATCAACCTGATATATTCATCTATCACTGAAGGTTCCATGTGGCGCACCTCAAGAGTAGCAACCACCTCGTTGGGTATGACGTTTTCCTGCCCTGGTGACACGTTGATTTTCCCGATGGTAGCCACCAAAGTATCATCTAATTCCTTAGCCAGCGCGTTGGCTTTCACAATTAGCTTGCTCATACCTACCAGCGCATCTTTGCGGTTTGCCATCATAGTGGTGCCGGCGTGGTTGCTTATACCATGGGCAATTATATCATATCGAATGATGCTGACGATACCACTGACCACGCCAATGTCAATGCCCTCATTGAAAAGCTTGTCCCCCTGCTCGATATGATATTCAAGGTAGCAGGCGTATTCACTGACATCGCGGCGTGCAGCCAGAATATCCTCAGGGGTTATACCATACTTTTCTAAACGTTCCTTATATCCTTCAGCATTGATATCCACCATTCCCGCAACGCAACGACTTCCAAAAGTGCCGCCAAGCGGACTGGATTCTTCCATATTGAAACCCCATAACTCCAGGGGATGGCGCAGCTTTATGCCTTCTTCCTTCAGACGATTTGCCACCTCGATACCTGCACACACGCCGAGGCAGCCATCAAATATTCCACCTTTTATAACTGTATCCAGATGGGAACCAATCACTATGGATTTTGTATTAGGATCTGTACCAGGCAGATAGCCATGTAGATTGTAAACTGTATCAATTTCCGTTGTAAATCCGGCTTCTTCCATGTACTTTTTTGTCAAGGCTACGGCCTGTTTATAATCTTCTGAAAAGCCAATACGGGTAATGGAACCATCCTCGTTTTTACCTATAGTCCCGATTTCCATCAAAATGTCAGTAAACCTGCTCAAGTTTTTTATCCTCCTTTACTGATTTTATGTATTCCTAAATCCTAATTTTGATTATCGAATAAACACAATACATGGAAAGCCTTTGTAATAGAATGGATATATTGAGCTTTGGGTTTCATTATTTACTCCTTTCCCTTATATAATATCGGTGTTTGGATAAATCCCATAAGTAAAAATCAGAAGTGTTTACAAAATAGATGCAATGTTTCGCAAAATAGATATAAAAAATTTCACTTATACACGTTATTTTTATGACAAGCATACCAAAAATATCTTTTCCTGTCAAAGTAATAAATCAGTGGCAAGAAAACATACCTCTTTTTATTTTTTATAAATTGAGAAATATAAAAAACCTTCCTGCTAGAAACAGCAAGAAGGTTTTTTTATTCCAATTCATGAATAAACAGCCCGCTTCTCAACTTTGGTTCAAACCAGGTTGACTTGGGAGGCATAACTTTCCCTTGGTCTGCTATTTTCATCAAATCCTCAACACTTGTAGGGTAAAGTGAAAAGGCCACAGCCATACCTTCCTCCACTCTCTTCTCCAGTTCGTCTAAACCTCTTATGCCTCCCACAAAATCTATCCTTTCATCTGTCCTTGGATCTTTAATGCCTAATATGGGACTTAAAAGATTGTTTTGTAATATGGACACGTCTAAGCTTTCCAGTGTACTTTTATCATTAAATGTGCCCTCTTTTGCAGTCAGCTTATACCATCTATTATTTAAGTACATGCCGAAAACATGCTTTCTCTCCGGTTTATACTGTCCCTTGCCATCATACCTTTCGACCACAAATTTCTCTCCAACTTTTTCTAAAAAGGTATCGGTATCATAACCATTGAGATCTTTCACAACTCTGTTATAGTCCATTATTTTAAGCTGATTATGGGGAAACAGTACGCCAAGGAAATAGTTGAATTCTTCCTCTCCCGTATAGCTTGGATTTTCTTCCCTTTTCATCATGGCAACCTTTACAGCAGATGCTGCCCTATGGTGTCCATCTGCAATATATAAACTATCTATATTCTTAAACAAACATATCAGCTTATCTATAATATCTTGGTTTTCGATGGTCCAAACAAAATGGTTTATTCCATCTTCTGAGGTAAAATCGTATACAGGTAAGTTATCCCTGATCCATCCTTTTATTATTTCATTTACCTCTTTCTCCTCCTTATACATAAGAAATATAGGACCTGTATTTGCATTGCAGTACTTAACATGATTTATCCTATCCTGCTCCTTGTCTGCTCTTGTGTTCTCATGCTTTTTAATATTATTATTGATGTAATCATCTACAGAAACACAGCCAACCAAACCTATTTGTTCATGCTCCACCATAACTTGCTTGTATATATAAAGCCTCTCCTGTTTATCTTTTATCAGCCAGCCTTTTTCCAACATCATACTTAGATTTTCCCTGGCCTTTTCATATACTTTTTTATCATATATATCTACAGATGGGTCAAGATCAATCTCCGCTTTATCAACATGAAGGAAGGAGTAGGGATTTCCCTTCACTTCCTTCCTGGCCTCCATAGTATTCATAACATCATAAGGTAATGCAGCAATCTTTGAAGCAAGCTCAGGTGTAGGTCTTATCGCTTTAAATGCTTTGAGCACAGCCATTTAATTCACTTCCTTCAACAAAATCCAGGATTATGTCTACTATTTCTTCTCCTATTCTTTCCTGTGCTTCTATGGTTGATGCACCTATATGGGGAGTGCAGGATACTTTATCGTGATTGCATAATGCACAATTGACCGCTGGTTCGTCAACATACACATCCACAGCAGCTCCAGCCAATTTGTCAGAATCAAGAGCTTCCAGCAAAGCCTCCTCATCTACAACTCCGCCTCTGGCACAATTTATCAAATAAGCTCCATCCTTCATCCTGGCTATTTCCTCTCTGCCTATTACAGCCTTATCTCCATTATAGGGAATGTGGAGTGAAATAAAGTCTGAGACAGCCAACAGTTCATCCATGGGAAGATATTTATATTCTTTAAATTCTTTTATTTCTCCAACTATATCCGTGTAGACCACCTTCATGCCTAAGGCTTGCGCTTTTTTCGCTGTTTCTCTGCCAATTCTTCCAAAGCCTATAATTCCCAATGTTTTACCACAAATTTCAACACCTTTATAAGCATTCTTGTTCCATTGACCCTGTCTCATGGTAATATTTGAATTATGAATAAATCTTGCTAGATTAAGCATATGCCCTATTACCAACTCTGCAACAGAAGAACTGCTAGCATTTGGAGTATTTCTTACTATTATTCCTCTAGCCTTTGCATAATCTACATCTATGTTATCCAAGCCTACTCCACCGCGTATTATCAATTTCAATCTGCCTGTCTGGCAAGCTGCATCTATCACTGGTTTTCTGACCTTAGTAGCTGAACGTACCACAAGAATATCAAAATCTTTTATTTTTTCTATCAACTCCTGGGCTTCATAATGTTTGGCAACTACATTAAAACCCATATTTTTTAGCTTTTCCAAAGCATTCTTTTCCATTCCATCTGCAACTAATATTCTTAACATTTCCTTATCTCCTTTCATTATTTGTAATAAAGCTATATCTATCTATTAATTAGAGTTTCTATCTGATATTGAGTGTTTTTTATTCTAATATTTCATCAATATTTTCAAGAAGATCCTTAATATCATCAATTGTATAATCCCCCATATGGGATATTCTAAATGTTTTCTCTTTTAAATCCCCATAGCCATTTGATATTGCATAGCCCCTGTTGCCTAACTCCTTATTCAGTTGAGCTATATTTATGCCTTTTGTATTCTTTATAGTAGTTAAAGTATTTGAGGCATATTTTTCATTTGGGAAAATTTTAAATCTTTCTCTAGCCCATTGTCTTACATATTCAGCCATCTCCTCATGTCTTCTGTACCTATTTTCAAGCCCCTCCGCTAAAATTTTATCCAACTGATAATCCATAGCATACATAATAGATAAAGCGGGAGTGGATGGATATTGATGGTCTTTTTTCTGTATATATTCATACAAAGTTAAAAGATCAAGATAATATCCTCTGTGTTCTACCTTTTTCGCTGCCTCTATAGCTTTTTGAGACATGGAAGCTATAGACATTCCTGGAGGCATTCCCAGGCATTTTTGGGTAGAAGTAATGCATATGTCTATTCCTAATTTATCAACTTCTATTTTTGTTCCACCCATTGAACTTACAGCATCTAAACACCATACCACTTCAGGATACTTCCTTACAACTTCCGCGATTTCATATATTGGGTTCATCACTCCAGTTGAAGTTTCATTATGGGTTATGGTAATCAAATCATATTTGCCTGTAGCCAAAACTCGGTCTACATCATCCGGTAACGTAGCTTCTCCAGGTTCCGCAGAATATTTATCTGCAGATACATTATTGGATACTGCCATCTTATACCACCTATCTCCAAAAGCTCCTACGGAAAAAACAGCAGCCCTTTTCCTTGTACAGGATCTGATTGCTCCTTCCATAAGACCTGAACCTGAAGATGTAGATAGGAGAATCTGCTCCTTTGTATAAAAAACTTTTTGAAATTTCTCACTTATACTCCTCTGTAAACTAGAGGCTTCCTTTGACCTATGTCCAATCATAGGTTTTGTCATTTGGTCTAGTACATCTTCCATTACATCGATGGGACCTGGTATAAATAACTTTTTATGCATTATACTCCCTCCTAAAATTTGTCATATTTATTGAAACTAAGAAGTTTTCTTCAAGTCCTGAACACCTTCCTTGGTTGACAGTCCCTCACTGTACAAGGAGAGTATATTTTAATATAATAAAAAAGTCTTTCATCCACCAAGGGACGAAAGACTTTTCTTTCGCGTTGCCACCCAAGTTGATCGTAGAATCAATATTCATGGCAACATAATATATATAATCCACTAAGGAAAGTTAAAGTTAAGGTGAACTATACTTTCCTATGGATAATAAAAAAACCTTTCATCCCATAAAGGGACGAAAGGTTAACTTCCGCGTTGCCACCCAAATTGATCCTAAGATCCTCTCTTAGCAGTGTAACGGCTGCACCCGTTTTGCTCATCGCAAACCCTCCAGGGTGGATAGGATAAAACTTCAGTCCGACTCGCACCTACCGCCGGCTCTCTGAGCTTCCATTTTATCATTTTCCCTGTCATCAGTTTTATCTATTGTGAATTATTATAGCCTGAAGTTTTTTAAAATGCAAGCTTATTTTTTAACTTTTTTTAAAATTTTATGAATAAAATTATTGATTTTTGAGCAAAATTTGTTTATAACAAAAGAAAACCCACCTAAAATACAAATGATAAATTATCATTATAGCCCATGGTGAATCTTTATAAATAGCCCTTCCCCCAGGGCTATTTTTCATTGTCTATCTTACTATATAAAAGTATTCTTTATCAGATCCAAAAATCATACCCTGATATTTTTTTATTATTTTGTCCTTAGTCCTGTCATATATATAAGTATTATAATAATCTTCATACAATTCATAGGCTATTATATTGTTACCTTCCAAACTATATACAGAGTATGAAAGATTACCAGCTATAACATCCTCTATATTATTGTTTTTCATATTTATTACATGTCCATCACCATAAGCCATATAGTGACCTTCCTTATCATATTCTGCCTTCCTCACTATCAGAATATCACCTAAAAGACTCGGATTAGAAGCATGTTCAACAATTATACTCGCCTTCTTATCTTTCAAATCTATGCTGTATATATTTACTTCATCATTTTCCTGACTGTATCCTTCCGATATTATGGTATTCTTATCCTTCCAGTCATACTTTAAAGGAATGGCAAAACCGTCACTGCTGCTATGATAGAATGCACCTTCTATGGTGTCGATGTTGTTTCCATTAGGATCGATGCAATATATATCTATACGTTTGTTTTCTTTGTCATCTAAATACTTATATTCGGATTTAAATACGGCTATCTGGTTCCCGTCAGGTGATATCTCCGCTCCCAGTATGTAATCCATTTCCGATGGAGAATATTGAAAAATAATCTTTCCTGGTTTGCCACTTAATGCTTCTTCCAATGAATAATGCCATATTTGTTTACTGGAATAAATGATAAAATCCTTTCCATCAGGGAACCATTTGGCTCCAAATATAACACCCTTTATATAATCAATCCCCTTTAGGTAATGTTTCTCCGTAGTTCTATCTTTAAGCTCCAAAAGTATTGGTTTAATTGGGTAAAAATCTCCACCTGTGTCCAACATTCTATAGGCAAAAGCATATCTGCCATCTGGTGATATTTCGTCCAATTCTAATATTTCATCTTCTATAGGCATATCAGAAACAATATTACCTTTACCATCAACTTTAGATATCTTCCTGGAGTTTTGAACAAGGAATCCGAAGACCTTATTCAGTTCAAACTCCTTATATTCTTCACCTGTTATTGCTTTTGCTCCATTAAAACTTATAGGATATGATTGTCCTACATTCATATTTTTAAAAATCACAGTCAGATTAGAATCATCTTTCCAATCCACTTCTACCTTGGCCATAAATTCTTCCGGTACATACCTGAAACCGTCTATAAAAGCTTGTTCTACACTTTCCCTGTTCATAGGCATATTAAAGCTTATATCAAAATACTTATCTTTCTCATCTAATATATATGTATTAAAATCAAAGCCTGTATCAGAGTTTATAGTTGGATCATTTCTAAGACTTATATGGGTTTCTACCAACTTTTCTCTCTTTAAGGCTATGCTTATGTCTTCTTTCAGCTTAGCTCCCTTATCATCAGCTATGCCTGCTTTCAACACTATATTAATCTCATCCGGAAGATCTTGAGTATGACTAAATTCTGCACATAGTCTAGTAGTGCCAATTTCTTCATTGGATATGATGCTTATTTCCGGCTTAATTGAATCTGGAGATATATTAAAACAATCTCCTACTGCATCTTTTTCTAAATCCAAAGTGCCATTAAACCAGTAATTCAGTTGAAAGGGTTTGTCAAAAGTCCCTTTAAATTCCTCCATCAATGATATCTCTCTATTGCCGCTTGTCATAGTTATCATAAAGGGCTTCAATTCTTCCCCGGCTTCACTTCCAACGGTTTCCGTTTCAAGAGTTTTACTGCATCCCGCCAAAAAGACTAGTAAGAAGGCTAAAACAATAGCTGTCCATCTTTTTATCATATCTAATCCCACCTTTTTAAAAAGGGGTCTGTACTAGACCCCTAATCTTCATCAAGTTCCATTTTAGACGATATGATGGAAATTTTGTTTCATCTTCTGCTATTAGTCTATGTTTAAGTCACCAAGCTTTTGTAGTATGGTTTCCAGTTCATTGATTTTTTCTCCATATAAGGCCCAATTGCCTGCTCTCTGTGCCTCCTGAGCCTGGTTAAACACATCATTTGCTCTTCTTATAAGCTGAGATACAGAACTATCTTGCACTCCTCCTTCAGTTAGCGGCTGCTGGGTTTTGGGAGCTTGAGGAGTATCAGCAGTTTCTGGCATTTCATCTCTTTCTACCGGGAATATTCTTGCTAAAGATTTTTCAAGACTATCTTCCATAACCACCTGATTTTTATAGAATACTATTACTTTCTTTAGCTCTGGCAATGCGCTGGCGTTGCTGGCTCTCAGGTATATAGGTTCTACATAGAGTATGGAATCTTCTATAGGTATGATGAGCATATTTCCTCTTACCACCTGAGAATTTCCACCAGACTGAAGCAAATTGATGGCATTTCCTATAGCTACATCCTGACTAATTATACCTTCTATCTGCATGGGTCCTTCTACAATTTTTCCTGATGGGAAACTATACAATTTAAGCTGTCCATAGTTTTCACCGTCATTTTTCACAGCGAACCAAGATATCATATTGTTTTTCCCCTGTGGAGTAAAAGGCACCATCAATATGAATTCTTCCTTATCAGAATCCGGCAGTTTCATAATGAGATATGAAGATTCTACTTCCATAGTTTCAGTTGTGGTACCACTTACTCCATAAATCTGAGTAGCAATATCCCATACATCACTCTTGTTATAAAATTCTTTTGCATCTTTAATATGATATTTGCTGTATATCTCTGTCTGGATATCAAACAATGTTTGAGGGTATCTTAAATGGGCCCTCAAATCCTCAGGCATGATATCCAATGGTTTAAACAAAGTTTTAAATATTTTTGAATAAGTATTGATTATAGGATCTTCTGAGTCAGTTATATAAAAATCAGTGGTTCCATTATAAGCATCTATGATCACTTTTACAGAATTCCTGATGTAATTTGTAGTTGTATTCTTATTTATGGACTGAGAATATGGATATCTATCGCTTAAGGTATAAGCATCTATTATCCAATAAAGCTTCCCATCGCTTATGACTATATATGGATCTTCATCGTATGCCAAGAAAGGTGCAATCTTTCTCGCTCTTCCGATTATTTCCCTGTTCAATAATACCCTGCTTTCAGAATTAATGTCTTGAGATAAAACAAAATTTATCTTCCCTTGAGTCAATGCAAGCATCAGACGATTGGGAAATGTAAGCCTTATTCCTGCAGTACCTTCATATTTAGTTTCTACATCGCCGCCGCTTCCGGGATAATCAAACTCCGTTTCCTTTGTATTTACAATGACATAATCCTTTGTCAATTCTCCAAAATAAATCTGTGGTCTTTCAACTTCAATATCTATTTCCGAAATCACAGGCATATCTCTTATAAAAAGCCTTGGCTGTCCCGATGGTGTTACTTCATTTACAGGAGATAATGCAACTCCATAACCATGTGTATAATTGAGATGCCTGTTGATCCAAGATACAGCATTGGATCCTTCCTGTTTTGGTATATTATCACTTTGAAGTTCTCTAGCAGATATAAACACCTGTCTATATACGCCATTTATATAATACCTATCTATGTCTATATCGTTAAACTGGTAATAACTTTTTAACCCTTGTATCTGATTATATATGTCCTTAGCTGGTTTATAATCATTTACGGGAATGTTATCTATAGTTACTTTATTTTCATCTATATCTTTTCTTGTAAGATTCTGAGCTGCACTAAATTCTTTAATCTCCACCTTATCAAGCCCATAAGCATAATTTGTATAGTCTATATTATGCTGAATAAACCTTTCTTCCTTTGTAGATTCATTAGGCGTAACAATAAGGCTTTGAACAGCTGTAGATGCCACCCCAGAAAGTATAATTGCTGCAACCAAAAATAGAGGACCGAATACAGCTAATTTTGACTTTTTGCCTTTATATGAAACTATAAAAGATATAGCTGTAATTATTGAAATTCCTATATATACATAATAAAAGGGCAAGCTTACATTAATATCCGTATAACCAGCTCCAAATGTTACTCCTCTGGAAGAATACAATAAGTCAAATTTTCTAAGATAAAAACCTAATGCAAGAAGAAGAAAGAATATGCCTCCTAATACAGATATCTGTCTCCATGCAGCGCTCAATACCTCTTTATAAGATACCCTCATTCGCCTTACATTCAACTCTTCCCAATCGCTTGTTTGTTGCTGCTTTGGAGATACCAACAATATTATATTAAATACTAAAGTTATTATCCCAAACAAAATCACAACACCTAATAAGAAGCTATACAATTTGTTTAAAAAGGGCAGTGTAAAGATGTAAAATCCAATATCATATCCAAATATGGGATCTTTTAAATCAAAGGCAGTTCGATTCATAAATATCAAAAAATCATACCATACTTGTGATACAAAAGCTATAGACAATACAAGAGAGATTAAAGCAGATGTGATTAAGAATATTCTATTCCACATTTTATTTTCATAAGCGGATAATATGACTCCTGTTCTTTTTGCAGAATAAGCATTTATGGATTTCATAAAAATATAAAATAATGTAAAACTAACAATTAATGATGGTATGAAAAATTTTATCTGAGTAAAAAGTTTTTTAAAGAATACTTCCCTGTATCCTAACTCCCCAAACCATTGAAAATCGATAAAATACCCCGATAAAGTCGCAAATAAAGCAGCGATTATGACCAATAATACTAAAGCTATTACAATGCCCTTGACTTTCCAAGATCCACTGACTTTCATATTTATCCCTCCAAAAAACAATATGGCTCATGATATTTAAATTATACAATCATGAACCAAAATATTCAAACCTTTAACCATCTATAAATCAAGTTTCATATCCCCTGGCTTAATATAACCTTTTTTCCTCATAAACTCTGATATTATAAGAGTTAGTATTGCTGGAAATATTATATGAAGTAATAATATCTTCAACAATATGATTCCATTGCTCTCAGTTCCTGCCATAGCTGCAAAAGTTCCAAATTGTCCTACCAACCCGCTGGTTCCCATTCCTGCGCCTTCAGGTACATTTTCCATTTTAAATATTGTCGTTGACAATGGCCCAAGTATGGCACTTGCTAAAGTAGGAGGAATCCATATTAAGGGATTTTTTATTATGTTAGGTACCTGTAACATGGAAGTGCCTATACCTTGTGCAATTAGGCCTCCCATCTTATTTTCTCTATAACTGGCTACGGCAAACCCAACCATTTGGGTAGAACAACCCACTGTGGCTGCTCCACCTGCCAAACCGCTTAAACCAAGAGCGATGGCCAAAGCTGCACTGCTTATAGGAAGAGTTAAAACCATACCCATTATAACCGAAACTAATATTCCCATAGGTATGGGATTCATTACAGTAGCCGTATTGATAATAGTTCCTAAAGCTGACATTATTGCAGACACTACAGGAGAAATATATTTTCCTACAATTCCACCAACAATTATTACTGTTGATGGTACCAATACTATATCTACCTTAGTCTTACCTGCTATCAATCTACCTGCTTCAACACCGACAAGTGCTGCTACAAACGCCCCCATTGGCTCTCCCACTGTAATTCCATATTGATTTGCAGAATTTAAAAAAACCGTACCGGCTCCAATGGCTCCTGTAACCGCCGATGAAAACACAGCTAAAGCAGGGGCCTTTCTCCCATAAGCTACTGCAATACCTATTGCCGGACCCATAAGAAATTTTGCTACTCTCCCTAAATCAACAAGTATACTTATTCCAAGGATTTTCCCAATTTGGTCCAGTATTAGTCCAACTATCAATGATGAAAATAGTCCTAAAGCCATAGAGCCTAAAGTATCTATCAGATATTTTTTGAAAGAAAATTTTTCGTTCATTATTTTTCCTCCTTATTGTATTTACACCTGTCTTGTCATTTGCATAAAAAAATAATAGCAGATTATCTGCTATTAATCAAGTACCCATGTTTTTCTAAATCCCTTATTATATGATTGTAAGATATTTCATCAGGAACTTCCACAGTATGAAGATGAACGCCTCCAGTAAGCACTGAAAGAGGCCTGGTATCAGAATCTTCATAATGCTTCATAAAATTTTCTATATCCAGTCTGGACTCTAACATCAGCATTGCTTTTATTTCTCCATACAGAGAATGCTCTACAATCACATCTATGACCTTTCCTCCGTTATCAACTATTATCTCCAGTTCTTTTCTCATACCCTGTCTGTCATGACAGCAGGCAATAACTTTTTCCATTTTGTTTTTTCTATCATTCATAAGCAAATATCCTTGAGGTGTTGCAATTATATTTAAACCTTTTGCCCTCAGTATAGCTATGTCCTGAACGATAACCTGCCTGCTGACACCAGTTATTTTGGAAAGGTCGGCTCCAGTAATAGGAGTAGATCTATCTTTCAAAATACTAAAAATTTTTTCTCTTCTCTCTTCTGACATCATAGTATCACCTATTCATTCTTTATACAAAATATGGGCGTAATTATTTCACAGAGCCTGGCTGTAAAATTGTAAATATTAGCATCAAATTCTCTATTTTTTAATTCAGAAGACAAATAAAGCACTGCATAAATTTTGTCAGCATAAACAAAAGGAATCACCATCTTAGATTGCCAATTAGGCATACCTGTCACCGGATCTACAGGCGCATTACCTGTCCAATCTATAAAATACTCTCCGCTCATCGAGTTAATGGTTTTATAGAGTACATGTTTATTATACTCTATAGTACTGATATTTTTTTTGTTTATGTTTTGCCTAAATATTTCTTCTATTACATTTTTGTTTTCATCTAATATAAATATATATCCAAAATCTGCCTCTGATACTTCAATAACTTTGCCTAAAAATTCATTTAATCTCTCATCAAGAGATATATTATGTTTTTTCTGAAGTTCGATCATCTCTATAATAGTTTCTACGTTTCTCTGGTCGTCTACCATGTTTCCGGATATTATGCCAGCCAGCTTGTCTACCCTTTTTACAGTTCTAATCATATTTATATCAAAAATTGTAGTTCTATTTCTTCCATTTTCTTTTGAATGATATAGTGCTTGGTCTGCTTTATCAATCAAATCCTTCATCCAAGAACTGTGTATAGGATAAGTGGCTATCCCCAAGCTTACGGTTATAGGATTATGGTAGCCTAAAAGCCTTGCCTTTTCTATGTTTTTACGGATCTTTTCTGCTAAATTATAGGCTCCTTCAGAATCTGTTCTGGGAAGCAATATTAAAAATTCTTCTCCGCCATATCTGGCACATACATCGCTCTTCCTTACAGTATCCAATACTATAGCAGCTACCTTCTGGAGAATTTCATCTCCTTTCTGATGCCCGTAACGATCGTTAATCTGCTTAAATTTATCGATATCCATCATAATTAAGGAGAAGGTTCCTTGTATTGTAGAATTTATATAAATCTCATTTTGCAAAACCATCTCAAAGTATTTTCGCGTATAGAGATTAGTCAGTTTATCTATACCGGATATCTTTTTCAATCTATAGTTCTCTATCAGCACTTGTAATATCTTGGATACTGACTCGCATAATTTGAAAGTTTCCTGTGTAAAATTGTTTATTATTGTATCTGTATCTAAATATATATATCCATTTATTTGATTAGGTTCTTTTTGCTTTCTTCTATCTTCAATATAATCATGGTTATATCTAGACCAGGAAACAGGAATACAAAATACTGCAAATATATCATTTGGTATAATATTATCCTCTATATTGTTTCTATACTCAAAAACATCTGTAATAACCATGCTTTCCCCAGTTTGTCGAACTTGTTCAATTGCATATTTATAAAAAGCTCTGTTTTCATTCTTTATATATTCTGATAGCATTACTATATCGTTATCATCATCAGCAATAGCTAAAAAACTGTTCTTGGCCTGAGTTAATTCTGCAAGCATTTTTATTAAACTATCGATATTTTCTTCTGTGTTTTGACTAAAGTTATTTATTTTCGATAAAAATTCTAATACAAAGCTTCCCATTACACTCTTATTTAAACCTAAATTATTCATTACCAGATTAATATCTTCCTTTCGAATAATATCATTAAAATGTTTGTAATCAAAATACTCTGTTATTGCTTTTCTTACATCCTTGATTTCTCCACCAAACAGTGTAATGCCAAGTATTGTGCTTTTACCTGTAATTTCCTGAGCTGTTTTTATTAAACACTCTTTAACCTTATGTCTGTTATGTGAAAGTAAAAACTTAATCTTATATTCATCGGGCACATTTTCTACCAACATTCTCAATACATTCAATGAAGTGATGAATTGTCTTAACGCTTCATAATATTTGCCCTCATTAAATAATTCCTCTCCTAAATGTTTAAACAGTTTCCATTTAATTTCTTTAGATTCGATAGTCTTATCTAACCTGGCCAAAAGCTCCAGTTTGTCTTTCCTTTCTTTTCCGCTGCATGCCATAGAGCTGAGATACTCATATACGATGTCTAAATGTGTTGTATTTATATCTAAAGAGTATTTATTAGAAAGCTTTAAAAATGATTTTGCCTCTTCTAATTTATTCTGTTCAATAAACATTTCTGCAAAATTATGACATGCTTGTCTCCCAAGTCTATACTTCCTATTACTGAACAGTTTTTCAGCAAACTTTAAAAGCCTTTCATAATCCAAATCTTTATAGAGCATGGATTTGCATAATAGAATAATATACGATGCTTCAATATCCGCTTCTCTACCCCAACTTATACACATATCAACAGATTTTTGTGCATAAGACATGGCTTTTTGGAA
The DNA here is from genome assembly GCA_012521375.1 of Clostridiales bacterium. Lineage (GTDB taxonomy): Bacteria > Bacillota > Clostridia > Lutisporales > Lutisporaceae > Lutispora. Next base: position 959 of record JAAYMO010000099.1, on the reverse strand, counting down.
ATAACCCATTTTGTAATAGAACATAGCCTTGTAGTTGTAATAGCATTGGATTGCTTCACCTATATCTTTTGATTCATTCAATATTTCTTCTGCTTTTTCTATACATCTTAAAGATTTTTTGTAATCTTCCAATGCCATATTTACATAGGACAAATTAACATAAGTTATGATTTCTGAATATTTATTTGGAGATTTATTAAGAGTCTCCAATGCTTTATTATAATAATCAAGGCTTTCTTTATACTTATCCCTTTCTCTGCACATTTCAGCAAGATTGTTATAATTAAAGGACATAAAATATAAATTATTTATCCTTTGACAAATATGAAGATTTTTTCAAAATAATCTGTAGCCTTTTCAATATCATAGTAATAGCTGCTATAAATAACTCCTATGTTGTTTAAGGTAGGCATAAGTCCTTCATACTCTTGCAGCTGTTCTAAAATCTCTGCACTTTCTTCTAAATGCCTTAAAGCTTCCTCATATCGATTCTTTTTAACTAAAATTCTGCCATAAATGCTTTTAAACATTGCCCAATAATATTTATCATTTTTATCAATAGATTTTAATGCTTTTAGTACAATTCTCATATGAGTATCATACTTGCGTCTATATATCAAAAGATCGCTCAAAGACAGTATCAAATCTAGCATTCCTTTTTTATAGTTGATGCTTTTAATAATCTTTCTGGCTTTAGCAGAGTGCTTAAGACAAGATTTAACATCATTTAATTTATAAAACAACTTGACAAGTCTGATATGTGAATCAGCAATATATATATTATTTTCTGCTTCCTCTGCGTTTTTGAGAGCTTTTTTGTAATAATTCATGCTCTCTTCAGTTTCATCCAATTTGTAGTATAAATCTCCCAATCTAAAGCAAATATTTATTTTTTTAGCACAAACATTACTATCAGCAAAATAATTATATCCTTGTTCCAAGAACTGCACAGCTTGTTT
>JAAYMO010000098.1 GCA_012521375.1 Clostridiales bacterium | reverse complement strand
TCTACACATAATCTATAGTTGGGTCTATTCCAGCTTTCCTCTGCCTCCATCTTTTCAATAGTAAACTCCTCTGGATGCTCATACATATATAAGGTTACATGTTCTCTGTATCTTGCTTCTGTGGCTTCTTTATGGGCTTTTATAAGAGCTTCTTTTGTAAATATCTCTGCATCGAAGCCTCTGGCAAAGGTATTAGGGACATCAACTCTCATGTAGTCTACTTTTGCCTCTAAAAATTTATCAATTAATGTATCAATCACTTCTGCACTAATCAAAGGACAATCCCCAGTAACTCTTATAATATATTCTCCTTCAAACTGTTCTGCTGCATCAACATATCTCTTTAACACATCATCTTCCGAGCCTCTAAAAATAGTTCCTCCTGCATTCTCTACTATTTCAACCAGTTGATCATTTTCAGAATTGGTAGAAGTAGCAACAATTGTTTTTTCGATTTTACTAGATTGATTTAATCGATTTAATATGTGCACAATCATAGGAATACCTTTAATCTCTTTAATAACTTTACCCGGCAATCGCTCAGATCCCATTCTGGCTTGAATAATGCAAATTACGCCATTCCCCATATTATAACCCTTCTTTCACTAAATAACTTCCCAAGTAATTGGTTCATTCTTTTTAATATCTTTTCTGGCTTCTCTGCCCACTACAATATCAAAGTATTTTGGCATAAGTCCAACACCCGGTCTAAGTACTGCCAGCATATCTTCTGTTATTATAGTACCTTTTGGAATATCCATTTTAGCAAAAATACTTCTACGTCCTCTTTGGTGATGTAATCTTTCTGTATGAGCTAATCCCTTAATAGAAGAACCAATAGCTTTTTCAGCATCTCTAATGCCTTTTACCATAGCTTTTAATTCATCCGGCTCAATCGCAAATTTATGATCGGGTCCTTTTAGGTTTCTATCCAGGGTAAAGTGCTTCTCTATTACCTTAGCACCTCTTGCTACAGCAGCAATGGGTATAGCAATACCCAAAGTATGATCAGAATATCCAACCGGGAGTTGAAAAGCAGACTTCATCGTATCCATTGCTGCTAAATTTACCTCTCCTACAGGCATAGGATAACTAATCCCACAGTGTAATAAAATGACTTGATTATTCCCCTGCTCATAAATTGCATTTAAAGCATCTTCTATCTCTCCTAGATTAGCCATGCCTGTTGAAAGAATAATAGGCTTATTCTTTTTAGCAATATATCTAAGGAAAGGTATATCCACCATTTCAAAAGAAGCAATCTTGTAAGCTTCCATGCCTAATTCTTCTAACTCTTCAACGGCATCATAGTCAAAAGGCGTGGATAAAAAAATAATTCCCTTTTTATCAGCATACTCCTTTAATTCTCTTTGCCACTCTCTTGGAAGCTCTAAACCTTTATATAATTCATATAAAGTTGGAACCCCTTCATATTCGTTTCCAAGTTTCATAATTGGATGAGAAGTATTTGCAGCAATTTTATCTGCTGTGAATGTTTGAAATTTAACTGCATCTGCCCCTGCTTCTACGGCGACATCTATCATTTCTTTAGCTTGTCCCATATCTCTATCATGATTACTGCCCGCTTCCGCTATAATAAAGCAGGGACTATTTTCACCAATTTCAAAGTTCCCAATTTTAAAGTTCTTCATGGAATTCCCTCCATTTGCAAAGTTTATTCATCAATAATGATCTCGTTTAATTTACTTAGCTTATAGTTCTTCATGTTTGTTAAGATATCCTTTGTCATTTCTTTCCCACAATTAAATAACATATCTATAATCGATAAATTAGGCTCAAAGGATCCATTGATCTGCGGATATGTAACGCCGATATATTCCATATACCGATGTCCTATTCCAGCTTTTTTAAAGGTTTCAATTTCCACATAAGTTTCGCTTCCTCTGTTAGAAAGATAAGTATCACATCCGGTTTTATTGCACATATCCACTAATAAATCTGTTTTTTTCCCGACAAACTCAAAATCTATATCATAAAGAATTTCTGTTTTCACATCTAACTCTTGCAAAATAAAATTCATAATATGTATATCCAGTTCACTTAAATATTCCCATTCTTTAGTATAAAGGTCTTCAAAAAAATCTTTATAGTCTTTAAAAAAAGGAGCTCCTTGATAATTTAGAACAATAGAACGCCAGTGTTTTTTCTTCCACTCCAAATTATTGTTGATTTTTACATCACATATATTCTGTTCATATTTCCCCTTGGTCAAGGTCGGTACCGTAAGCCAAATCCATCCGTCCCTTGTTTTAATGCGATTGCGGTTCTGCCAGCTTTTTTTATTAAATTGTACTTTGGTTACGTAAATAAACTTATCACTCATCATAATCTTTCCGATCAATCCAGGATACGGCAGATAATTAGGTTGATGACCGCTTAAAATCATAAACTCACCTTCTACTTTTCAAATAGTACGATATAGTTACTGTCACAAAATTGTCCATTATTATGGGTCTGGATAATTTTATCGATAGTCACAGAAGAAAATACAGAAAATAAGTCTTTTAATTCTTCATCAGTGAAGAAATGCATGCTCATATTATTTTCATGAAAAGCTGACTTATTTTCATCTTCTTCAGAAATAATGAACGTATTTTTTTCAATTTCAGTTCCTTTACCAAAGCGATAGTCTTCCGTACTGCGAACAACTACAAGCCCTTTTCCTCCTGCTTTTAGTACTCTTCTTATTTCACTGATCGCCTTTTTTATTTCTTCTATCTTGCAGTAATATAAAACTCCATAACAAATAAT
>JAAYMO010000097.1 GCA_012521375.1 Clostridiales bacterium | reverse complement strand
TTTAGTGAATTGGTTTCCACTAAGCTTGATTGCCCATCTACAAGTTGCCGGGCTCTCTTAGCAACAGCAACAACTAGAGTATATTTACTATCAACTTTATCAAATAACTTATTCATCGTCGGACTTACCATCATTATAATTCCTCCTTGAATTCTGACAAATCAAAATTGTATCTACTTAATTTGCACTTTTCAGCCTTAATTATACAATAAATATTTTCCACGGCTTTATGCAAATCATCATTGACAACAATATAGTTATAGTACTCTGCTTGCTGAATTTCATCAAATGCACATCTCATTCTTTTGTCAATATCTTTTTGAGCCTCAGTACCTCTTTTAAAAATCCTCTTTTTCAATTCTTTTAAAGAAGGAGGCATTATAAAAATAAAAATACCATCATCATAATTTTCTTTTACTTGTTTTGCCCCTTGAATATCTATTTCTAATATTACATCTTTACCTTCATTAATTTTATCAATTACATATTTTTTTGGTGTTCCATAATAATTATCATAAACTAGAGCATATTCTAGAAATTCTCCATTATCTATCATTTCTTGAAATTTATTTTTATCTATAAAGTGATAATTAACTCCATCAGTCTCACTATGTCGTGGTTTTCTTGTAGTAGCTGAAATAGATAATTCTAAGTTATCAATTCCTTTTTTAAATAATTCCTTGCATATTGTTCCTTTTCCTACTGCAGATGGACCGGAAATCACAATTAGCAAGCCTTTATGATTTTTCATTGGCCTCACCTTATCAATATAATTATTTTCTGCTCATTATTGAACATCCACTTCATCAGTTTCGTCAACCTTACCAACTAACCTATGAGCCACTGTTTCAGGTTGAACTGCTGAAAGTATAATATGATCGCTATCTGTGATTATAACTGCTCTTGTTCTTCTACCATAAGTTGCATCTATTAACATCCCTCTGTCTCTTGCTTCTTGAATAATTCTTTTAATAGGAGCTGACTCAGGACCGACAATTGCAACCAGCCTATTAGCTGATACAATATTTCCAAAACCGATATTAATAAGTTTAATATTCATTAAAAATCCTCCTAATCTTTATTCTAAATTTTGTATTTGCTCTCTGATTTTTTCTATTTGGGTTTTCATATCCACTACATTATTAATAATGCCTATATCAGCAGCTTTCGCTCCTATAGTATTTACTTCACGGTTCATCTCCTGAACAATAAAATCTAACTTCCTTCCTACAGCTGATTTTGAACATAGAGTTTTTTCAAATTCATCAATGTGACTTTTTAACCTTACAATCTCTTCGTCGATGCTACTCTTGTCAGCAATTATTGCTATCTCAGTCATCAACCTATTTTCATCCAATGTTATGCCCTGAGTCAATTCAATAATTCTTTCTCGTAGTTTACATATATATTCATCCAGCAAAGTCTCAGATTTTTCATCAATTTCATTTATTATATTTCTAATACTATCTAGCTTTTGTCTTATATCTTTTGTTAGCCTTTCTCCTTCTCTCTCTTTCATCTTACATAAAGCTTCAAAGGCATTCTCCAATGCGACTTTTAAAATATTCCAGATATCTTCTTCTTTTTTTTCTATCTTTTCTACCTTGAAAATATCTGAAAACTTAGTTAATAAAGATAAATTGATCTCATCGTCGATATTAAACTCTTTCTTCATTATATTTAAACAATCTATATAGGATTTTGCAAGATTAGTATCTATTTTTATATCAACTTCTTGGCCAAAGGAATCATAACTAATAAAAATATCCACTTTACCTCTGCTAACACGAGAAGAAGCATACTCCCTCACTTTATCTTCCAAGACCAGCAATGTTTTGGGTAACCTTATTGAAAAGTCGCTATATCTATGATTAACCGCCCTTACATCCACTGTAAAATAATAATTATCTTCTCCGTATTCTCCTCTGCCAAAGCCAGTCATGCTTATTGCCATCAAATCATTCCTTCCGGATAATACTTGTTTTTCTTACGTTCATCTTAAGTTCTATATAATTTTATATAATTTCATTAAAAAAAACAATAGATATATCCCAAAGATTTCTTAATAAAACTTATATATTAACTTTACCTGAAAAAACTTCTGTAGCTACTCCTTCCATAAATATATTATTTTTTCCATCCCAGTAAATAACCAAATCTCCACCTCTCAAGTGAACTAAAACTCTGTTATCTAAAAGGCCATTTATAATTCCTGCAGCTACACTGGCACAAGAACCAGTTCCACAGGCAAGAGTATATCCAGCACCTCTCTCCCATGTTCTTACAACTATCTCTTGTCTATTAAGAATCTTTACAAAATTTACATTGGTTTTCAATGGAAAATAATCACTTACTTCTATCATTTTTCCTTCCTTTATTATTTCTTCATCTACAAGCTTATCCTTAAAAATAACTACATGTGGAACACCCATCAATACAGCAGTGATCACGTATTCAATAGAATCAATCTCTACACTTACATTTATTGCTGCTTTTTCGTTGATATTACATGGAATATCTTTTGCTTCAAACACTGGCTTTCCCATATCAACTTTAATATTAGCAACAATTCCGTTTTTAATTTCCAGCTCAGGAATTATTACTCCTGCTAGAGTCTCAATATTAATTATTGGCTTTTTAACAATATCTTTTTCATAAAGATATTTTGCAAAGCATCTTGTAGCATTGCCGCACATTTCTGCTTGACTTCCATCTGAATTATATATGGTCATCTTAATATCTTGTTCTTTACTATTTTCAGCTAATAAAATACCATCTGCTCCTATTCCAAAGTTTCTGTTGCATAAAACTATTATATCTTCTTTACTTAGATTTATGTTATTTCTCCTATTATCCATAATAATAAAGTCATTCCCAAGGCCATGATACTTATAAAAATTCATTATAGTTACCCCCTACTATGTTCTTTATTGTGTATTATAGCATATAGAATTTTATATAACACATAAGTATTTAAAATGTGCTGCAAAATTGTAAATGAGAAAGTATAGTAAGTTTATCCTTTTTGATCAAATAAATTTTGTTTATAATAAACATAAAATTTATCAATAACAACATTTTTGATATAATCTTGTTAGTTAATAATCTATAGAGAAAATTAGGAGGTATTATCATGCCCTTTGATGGTATAACAGTAAATTCTTTAGTGGAAGAGTTTGAGCAAACAATTCTGGGAGGTAGGATAGAAAAAATACATCAGCCTGAAAAAGATGAAATAATCTTAAACATAAGAAAAAACAAAACAAATTACAAGCTGTTAATTTCTGCAAACTCCACTTATCCTAAAATACACCTTAGTCAGAATCAAAAACCTAATCCTCAAAATGCCCCTGCTTTTTGCATGCTCCTAAGAAAGCATCTAGCAGGAAGTAGAATAATAGATATAAAGCAGCCAAGCTTGGAAAGAATTATTGAAATTACTTTAAGTTGCATTGATGAAATGGGCTATAACGTCGAAAGAACCCTGATAATTGAAATAATGGGACGCTATAGTAATATTATCTTAATAGACAGTGGAACCACAGTAATAATTGACAGCATTAAAAAGGTAAGTAGCAATATGAGTAGTATAAGAATCATAATGCCTGGTTTAAAATATATCTACCCTCCTTCCGGAAATAAAAAAGACCCTCTGAGCGTAGATCAAGAAAAATTTTTATCATCACTTCAATCAGTTCCTAGAAGCATTAAAGCTTATAAATACCTTGTCAATGAATTCTTTGGAATTAGTCCCATAGTAGCACAAGAGATATGTTTTAGAGCTGGTATTGAAGCTGATATAGATATTAAAGGAATCAATGTAAATGAAGCCAAAAACCTTTATAATCAATTTAGCCTTCTAATAGAAATGGTACAAAAGAAAATATATACTCCAAATATGGTATCAGATAATCAAAAAAAAATAGATTTCTCACCAATTGAATTGACTATTTATAAAGAATACCAATTTATAAAAAAAAGCAGCATCAGTGATATAATTGAAGAGTTTTACTTTGAAAAAGACCTCCAAAACAGAATTAAACAAAAAACAAGTGATTTAAGCAAAGTATTAAAAACAAGACTTGAAAGATGTGAAAAGAAATTGAACATACTGGAAAATGAGTTGGCAGAAGCTAAAAATTCAGATTATTATAAGCTCTGCGCAGATATTATTATGGCAAATCTTTATAATCTTCATAAAGGTCAGCAAAAAGTAATGTTACAAAATATTTATTCTTCAGATGAAGAAATGATGGAAATTGCCTTAGATCCTACATTAACACCAAGCGATAATGCTCAGAAATATTACAAACAATATAATAAACTGAAAGCGGCTAAAAAAATTATAAAAGAGCAAATTGAACAGGTTCTTGATGAAATAGTCTACTTAGAGAGCATACAGGATAGTTTGGGCAAAAGTCTTAATGAACATGAAATCAACGAAATTAGGCAGGAGCTTGTACAAGAAGGATATATTAAGAGTAAAAAGGAAAATAAGAAAGGGTTAAAAGCCTCCCAAAAACCTTCTAAGCCTATGCATTTTATATCATCATCAGGTTTCGATATTTATGTAGGAAAGAATAATACCCAGAATGATTATTTGACACTGAAATTTGCTGCATCAAATGATTTATGGTTCCATACGAAAGATATTCCTGGCTCACACGTGATTTTAAGAACAGGAGGGCGAGTTCCTGATGAAATTGATTTGATTGAGGCAGCTAATTTAGCCGCCTATTTCAGCAAAGGCAAACTATCATCTAATGTTCCAGTTGATTATACCCAAAAGAAAAATGTAAAAAAACCCTCTGGTGCAAAGCCAGGTAGAGTAATATATGAAAGATACAAAACTATATATATCACTCCCAATGAGGAATTGGTTAATAATATGTATAAGGGGTCTGGCATATAAGCCAGCCCCCTTATTTCAACACTATGATTTTACAGTTTCTTAGAGAATATTGCAAGTACAACAATAAGCAAAATACCGAATATCATCAAGCTTGTTTGTTCTATAGCCCTTATTCCCATGATAGCAACTATACCTATCAATACAGGAATAACAAATTTTACTAGTACATACCAAACTTCAAACAGAGCAAATTTCAATGTTCCGCCGTTTGTAGTTTCATCTCTGAGATCCTCCTTCTTAAGGAACCATCCAGCAAATATAGCAAGTAGCATTCCACCAATAGCCAGGAATATCTTATCTGTAAGTATATCGAAGAAGTCAAAGAATCCTACTCCGAGGATTTTTACTCCTGACAATGATCCCAATGATAATGAAGAAAGTATGCACAATACAGTCATAATCACCGCTGTGCCATAAACTGCAGGTTTTCTTTCCATTTTTCTTTCGTCCATCAGATATGCGACAACAACCTCAAGCAAGGATACTGAAGATGTTAATGCTGCTATGAATAAGGCTATAAAGAATATAGCAGAAAGCAATGGGCCTAAGCTTCCCATTTGAGCAAATATCTGAGGAACAACTACGAAAACTAGACCAGGGCCAGCAGCTGGTTCCATTCCAAATGCAAATAATGCAGGGAACATAGCTATACCAGCTAAAAGAGCCACACTAGTATCCATTGAGACTACAATCATAGCATTATTCGGTAGTTTTTCCTGCTTATTCAGGTAACTTCCATAGGTAATCATACAACCCATACCAAGGCTCAATGAGAAGAATGCCTGACCTAATGCAGCCAGGAATGTTTGCCCTGTTACTACCGACCAATCTGGCTTAAACAAGTACACTAATCCTGCGCTTGAACCTGGGATTGCAAGGCCTCTGATTGCAACAAATATAAGCAACACATAAAGTAAAGGCATT
>JAAYMO010000096.1 GCA_012521375.1 Clostridiales bacterium | reverse complement strand
GGATATATTTTTCTTACTGTTCCCCTTACATAATTGATGCCCAGATCTTTATTGCTTATTAATACCTCTGAACCTTCCTTTATATTGGCAATATCATCTACCAAAATGTCACTGGAAAGATACATTTCATCATAGCTGCCTATCTGAAAAACCAGCTTACCTTGATGAACTATACTGCCTTCAGGTGCTTCTGACAGGAGCACAATTCCATCCATAGGAGATTTAACGGTATAATCCTTCTGTTTGCTTTTTAAATGATTTATCTGAATTCTAAGCTCATCTATCTGAGTGAGGAACTGCTTCTCAACATTAGGCGAAAGTCCTTCCTGAGCTGCTGCCAAAGTAGCTTTAGCCGACTCAAGATTGGCTTGGGCAGAAGCCAAAGCTGCTACAGAGCTTTCGTATATATCTTTGCTTATGCCTCCTGCTTGGTAAAGCTTTTTATTGTTCTCCAAAATCCTCTCAGCCTCGTCATAGGCTATCTGAGCTGTCTTTACATTGGCCTCCAGAGTCTTCAAATCCCATTGGTTCAGGCCCTCTCTAGCTTCTTCCAGTTGTGCCTCAATAGACTGCTTTTGCAATTCCATAGATCTTATCTGAAGCTGTAACTCTTCATCCCCTATTTTAAGCAGCACATCTCCTGCTTTTACTTCATCTCCTACATCTACAGATGAAAGAGTTACTATTCCGCTTTGCTGCGTATATATATCTGCCTTATTTTCCAATTCCACTGTTGCCTTTTCTTCAATATATTCCTCTATATCTCCTCTTTTTACTTCTGTCAATTCCACATCTACAGCACTGGTTTTTGTCATATACATATATACTGCTGCAGTTATTATAATAAGTATAAGTCCTATCCAAATAAATTTTTTCTTACCTCTCATATGCTTCCCTCCTATGAGATGCGGCTTTTCAGCGCATCAATGAAATTGATATTATGAATCTTCTTCAAGGCTGCCAGTTGGGCTATCGCTGCAAACAAAAGGGTGGACAATCCAGCGATTAAGAAGGTTTTAGGAGTAATGATCATAGGCAGAGAATAAAGTTCTGTATTGAAGGTATCTGCCATGCCTTGGATCATCCCTATTCCCACTGGTATTCCAAGGAATATGGCTATAACAGTAATCACAGAATTCTCCTTTGCCAGCATCCAGAATATTTCTTTCTTGTCAAAACCCATGACTCTGAGAGCTGCCAGCTCCATGCGCCTCTCAGCAATACTTATTATTGTAGAGTTATAAATCAGGGCAAATCCCAATACTCCTCCAAACAGCATCATTATATTAATGCTGAGAAGCATCACATCTATATATTCTTCAAAGGTCTTTGTCATATCATCTATGGAACTTACTGAGGATATATTCCTGGCATCTTCCAGCTTGGTTTTTAAATCTTCCTTTGAAGCAACGGAAAGTCCATTTATCATATTCTTTTCTGTCAGGGTCTCCCTCATATAGTCAATATCCATATAGGCATTGGCTCCAAGATATTGTTTGATGATTTCCCTGACTTCAAAATACATATCATCTTTTCCCGGTATGAAATTTTTAACTTTTACCCGATCTCCTTTTTTTATATTTAAAGCCTTTGCCATATATTCTGTGATGAATATCCCCTTCTCAGGCAAAGTTACTTCCTTGTCATGTTCATTTCTGAATTCATAGAATTTGGTATCCCTTGGTATGCCTATAATGCTAGCATTCAGCTTCCTCCAACCATTGCTGATTTCAAAGGGATATTCTATCCTAGGCTCCAGCTTCCCACCCTTTAACAGTCCCTTCATATCATATATGACGTCTTCATTCATAGGCTTGGCTAGCCCTATGATATAATCCATCTTCTGAAACTGGCCGAACTGGATATAGAACATGCCTGTGGCGCTGTCCCACATATATACGGGAACTGTGTTAATGGCGAAGGCCATGGCTAAACCCATAACCAGAAATATAAATCGCCTCTTGCTTCTCAAAATATTCCTTATTACCATCTTCCAACTGAAAGAAAGTCTGCGCCAAAAGAAACCTATCTTTTCTATGAATATGTGTTTTCCTGATTTGGGAGGCTCGGGCCTCATTGATTCTGCAGGGGTGATACCTAATACATGTCTGGCTCCCATTAAACCTGAGGCTATGCAAAACAAACTTGTAAGGAAAAGAGAATATATTATGTATACATAATGAATATCCACCTTTAATAGAGGTATTTCGAAAAACATAGCATATATTTCTGATAAAACACCAGCCAGAAGAAGGCCTATTACTATTCCCATTAAAGAACCTGTTACTCCTATGGACAATGCATATTTTAGGTAATGAAGCAAAACCTCCCTATTGCTGTAGCCCAAGGCCTTTAATACTCCTATAGCCATCCTGTCGTTGCTCACCATTCTCGATAGGACTATGGATATTATTATCCCTGCCACTATAAGGAAAAGTACCGGTATGGCTGCTGCCATCATATCCAGACCCATAAGCTCCTGACTCAGTATTTTAGGGCTCAATTGATCTTCTCTTTTTATTATCCTTTTTACGCCATACTTATCAAGCCTTTTATCCAGCTCATCCGCCACATCATCTATCATGCTTTCATCCTTAACCCTGATAAGTATCTCATTATAACTGCCTTTATACCCATAAGTGGACTGGGCAAATTCTTCGGTGACATAAACCACTCCAAACTTTTCAGGTGCAGGCATCATAGTCTGCTCATTTTCCATAAGATATACGAATTCCGAGCTGGATGCCACACCAATAACTTTCAGACTGTGTTCTCTCCCGTTGATATATGGTTCGATGATGTCCCCTGGCATAATATTTCTGGCTTCAGCAAATTGCTTTATGAGTATGGCATTGCCTTGGGTTATTTCATCTATGGTTTGGGGTGAATATAGTCTGTTGACTTTTCCTCCCCCTTCTGGTAGAGAGATAATCCTGATTCTGACTTTTTCCTCTTCATCGTCGGTTTTAAGAGGAACATCAAAGGACACCCTCCCTTGAACATCTGTAACTCCTTCTATAGATTCCACTTGCCTAAGTGCGCCTTGAGGTATTCTCATAAGCTGAACATGAATATGGCTCAGCTTTGTTTCCTCATAATAATAGTCTATAGCATTTCTCATGTTGACAGCTGTGGTACTGAAGGATATGAAGATGCTGAGAGCAACCATTATGATGACAACTACAGATATGAACTGCCCCTTTGAACTCTTTATCATTCGCAATAGTCTTTTATTCAGCTTTTTCATTACCATTCAATCCTTTCAGGAGGTATAGGGTCAGGATTCTCCTTAATCTCAGTTATCTTACCGCTTCTCATCTTTATAATCCGGTCTCCCATGCCTCCTACAGCCATATTGTGGGTTATGACTACAACTGTTTTGTTCATCTTTTTATTTATCTTTCTCAGAAGTGCCAGTATGAGTATGCCTGTTGTAAAGTCTAAAGCTCCTGTTGGCTCATCGCATAAAATAAGCAGTGGATTCTTGGCCACTGCTCTTGCAATAGCCACTCTCTGCTGTTCGCCGCCGCTCAACTGGGATGGGAAATGATCCTTTCTTTCGGAAAGACCTACTTCTTCCAAGACCTCGTCAATATCCATGGTATCTTTGCATATCTCTGCAGCTAGCTCCACATTTTCTCTAGCTGTAAGATTAGCCATCAGATTATAGAATTGAAAAACAAAGCCTACTTTGTCTCTCCGGTATGCAGTAAGCTTTGTATCATTGTATTTGGTTATTTCTTCATCAGCAATTATGACTCTCCCGCTGGTAGGCAAGTCCATGCCCCCCATAATGTTCAAAAGGGTGCTTTTGCCGGATCCGCTGGGTCCCAATATGACCACAAATTCTCCTTCATATATTTCAAAGCTCACATCGTCCAGCGCTTTGACCTGTACCTCTCCCATTTGGTAAAACTTGCTCAGGTTTTCTACCTTTATCTGCGGAGTTTTTTCCATCAAGCTCACTCCTTCCACATTGATGCATGGAATTGTTTGCTAATATAATTGTACTGTAGCCACAGAGTAAATACAACAAATGTTGCATCGCCTAGGGTATTTCTTATGGGCGGCCTCTGGTCGCTGGCCACTAGCCTCTGGTATCAGGGGATTCCTTTAGGGTCTTTTTTTGAAACCACTAAAAACACTAAAGGACACTAAATTGTATTACTTTTATACTATAGGAAGTAAGAATAAGCATATGTGTAATTAAGCTGCGCTGCATATGGTATTCCTATTTCGTCTTGCTACGTGCTACGAGCTACGAGAATTTGGGTATTCCTCTTGGGTCTTTATATCTATAGCTAATATAATAAGAGTACATCTTTCTGCATATTAGATAATTCGTAAGCGCCACATGGAGGTGGCGCTAGACGCAATTAGCGAAGCGTAGAGCGTGGATGCCCGTTTTGCGCCGTTAGAATTATCTTTTAGATGAGCAGTAGAGTCACCTGTGACCCGTAGGGTTAGCAAAGTTAACAAATATGCTCTATTATATATTACTTAGATTTCGCAGTACCTAAGAACGCTACTGTAACTGCATATTAGATATGTGCTGAAGATATGTTGTGAGCTTTGTTAGCAGTTCTTAGCGCAGAACGAACTAAAAAAGCCGTAAGGCTGGCACGGATGTCAGCCTAGGCATCCTGGACATGGATGTCCTTTGGATGCCGTTAGGCTTTTTGTGAATTCAAGCTATAGAAATGCCAAAGCGAACTCTTATATCTGAAGCACATATCTAATATGCAGAAAGATGTAGCTTACTTAGATCGGCTCTTAGTAAGATGCAGTGACAATAAAAAAATCCTGAGCAAATCAGGATTTATCATATATATTATTTATTGTATCAATATCTATAACATTTGTTATTTGTTGGTCATCGACTAAGAAACTCTTTGATCCCTTGTCCATCTGAGCCATACGTTCAATATTCTCAATACACTCTTCCTTATTCCCCAATATTGCATGCACTCTTGCCAAATCATTATAGGATTCTATTCTGTCTGGAAATATTTTTTTTGCTTCATTAAATGCAAGAAGTGCTTGAGCTATATCTTTTTTTTGAAGATATGCATATCCTAATGAAGTATATCCATTATAAACTGTAGGAAGTATTTCAACAGCTTTTTTGTATAACAATATTGCATTATCGATATCATTTTGAGACTGGCATTGATAACCTGCAATCATCTTTTGAACTGCTTCCTGAGTTTTTACAAACTCACCTGATAATTCTGTTTTATATTCTAAAAGTTTATTTTCAATTTTTTCTTCTACAATTTTATCAGCCCTATTAATATTAAAATATCCATATATAGCTAATCCTAACCCAGCAGCAGTAGCTATAAATCCAGCTAAAATCATAATTATATTTAATCTAAAGGTTGTTAAGTCAATAGTTCCTTCTATTATATTTTCTAATCTATTTACCTTTTCCAATAAAATCTCAATATCTCCATTGCTATTTGGTTGAGCTAGTATTGGGCTTACTATCAATATAAGCACAATTATAAGCACAAAAATAGCCTTTTTAGACACTTAACCACCTCCATGTTTAAGCTTATTATATTACATTTTTATTTATATTTGAACAACTAATTGCTTATTTAGGTAATTTTCACCTGTAGCTAGTAAAGAAGCAAGGCATCCCTTGCTTCTTTACTAAATATACTTTCTACTTTAGTTGATTTCTTACATGATCCTCAGTTTTATTTAGCCTTAGAGAGCTCATAGGCAACTTCGATGATCCAGTCTTCCTGTCCTCCTACAGCTTTTCTCCTGCCAAGCTCTACTAGAATATCCCTCACATCAACACCAAATTTTTCAGCTGCATTTCTGGCATGAAGCATAAAGCTTGAATATACTCCTGCATAGCCGATTATCAATGAATCAGAGGTGAATCTAGGCAATTCCTTGCCTTTCTCCTTGATGATAGGTATTAATACATCATCTCCTGCATCTATGGTCTTATATAAATCTGCATTTGTTTCTATATTCATTTTCTTTAATACTGCCACTAACATCTCTGTTGGCGTATTTCCTGCACCAGCTCCTAATCCTATCAAAGAACCATCTATATAGGTCGCTCCTGCATCGATGGCTGCTAAACTGTTTGCCACTGCCACACCTAGATTGTTATGGGCATGGTGGCCAATGGGAACTTTAAGATTGTCTTTCAACAGTTTTACTCTCTCATAAACTTCATTAGGAAGAAGGGCTCCAGCCGAATCTGTCACATATACTACATCGGCTCCATAGCTTTCCATGAGCAAAGCTTGCTCTAAGAGCTTTTCTTTAGGAGCACCGTGAGCCATCATAAGAAATCCTACAGTAAAAAATCCCATATCCTTTGCTGCTTTTATATGCTGCTCGGAAATATCCGCTTCAGTTATGTGAGTAGCCACTCGCACTACTTTAGCACCGCATTCTTTAGCCTTTTTCAAATCATTGACAGTACCTATCCCCGGCAAAAGCAATACAGCTAATTTTGATTTATTTAAAACAGAAGCCCCTGCTTTTATATATTCAAAATCATCATAGGGTGCAAATCCATAGTTAATGGTAGAGCCTGTGAGGCCATCACCGTGTCCTAATTCTACTATATCCACACCAGCCTCTTCCAGTGCACCGGCAATCCTCTCCACATCCTTCAGAGTATACTGATGGGAAACAGAATGGCTGCCGTCTCTTAAAGTGGTATCAGTTATATAAATCCTGCTCATCATTACTTCACCTCCAATAATTTTGCAGCATAAGCTTCTCCAACCTGAACTGCAGCACAATTTATAATATCAAGGTTTCCTGCATATACCGGTAGAAAATCCCCCAAGCCTTCAACTTCAATCATGGTAGTAACTTTATTACCATCTATGATAGGGCCTAACAAAATGCTATACCCCGGCACATAAACCTTGATTTTCTCTACCATGTTTTCAACAGCTTCCTTTATTTTTGGGAAGTCAGGGTTTTTCACAATTGTATAAATAGTATTTCTCATATTTATTGGAGGCTCTGCAGGATTAAGAACTATTATAACTTTGGCCTTATCTGCTCCTGCAACCTGCTCCAGCGCTGTCTTGCTGGTTACCGTAAATTCATCAATATTTTGCCTGGTTCCTGGCCCTGCACTTTTGCTGCTAACACTGGATACTATCTCCACATACTCTACATCTGCCACTTCATTTATGGCTGCAACCACGGGTATCGTAGCCTGCCCGGCACAAGTCACCATATTTACATTGACTTGTTTTAGCATATCATCATCCATATTCACTGCAGGCACAACATAGGGCCCTACAGCTGCAGGCGTCAAGTCTATGGCTATCTTTCCCTTTTCTTTCAGCAAAGGTGCATGATGCAGATGGCCTTTAGCACCGGTACAATCAAAGAATATCTTTATGTCGTCTATATCTATTACATCCTCCAGCCCTTTGGTGGTTGTATTTATCCCTTCTGCTTTTGCCCGGGCAATGCCCTCTGATTCATAAATGCCTATCATATATGCCAGTTCCATATTTTTGCTTCTCTTTATTTTATACATCAAGTCTGTCCCTATATTGCCGGGACCTATTATTGCAACTTTAATTTTTTCGCTCAATGAAAACAACTCCTTATACAAACTTTACTGTAACATCCCCAAGGTTTAAAAAGCTAACTGTTATGGTATCATTAGCTTTCACATCTACAGCAGCAGACAAAGCTCCTGATAGAATCACTTCGCCTTTTTTAAGGGTTACCCCAAACTCATATAATTTATTGGCCAACCATGCAACGCAATAAGCAGGATTTCCTGAAGCATCTTCCCCTTTACCCTGATTGACCATGACACCGTTTTTGTACAGCTTCATTTCCTCATTTATAATGTCCACTTGGTCAATGGAAAACTTATTATCTCCCAGAAGGAACAATCCGGAAGAAGCATTGTCAGCAATGGTATCTGCCAGTTTGATTTTCCAATCCTTTATACGGCTGCAAACTATTTCTATGGAAGGCACTATGTAATCTGTAGCTGCTATTACATCTTCAGTAGTTACATTTGGCCCCTTTAGATCTTCCTTCAATACAAAAGCAATCTCTCCTTCCACCTTTGGCTGCATAACCTTATTCATTGGTACGGAAGCACCGTTTTCTACTTCCATAGAATCCAGAAGATGTCCATAATCAGGTTGATCCACATTAAACACCTGCTGCATAGCTTTTGAAGTGAGGCCTATCTTTTTACCTACTACTTTATGTCCCTCTTTTATTTTTTGATCTATATTGAGAAGCTGTATTGCATAAGCCTCTTCTATAGATATTTGGGGGTACGATAAAGTTATAGGCTGTTCAATGCTTATTCCTGTATCCTCGGCTTGTCTCAAAATTTGGGCATACTTTTTAATAATGTCTTCATTCATTTGGTTCACAATGATTCCTCCTTTAATAAAAATTTATTTTTTATATTCATATGTTTTGTTACTTATCTAAAATGGTTCTATATTATAGAACCCTGTTCTTGTGGATATTTAAAATAAAGGGGCATTTATGATTAATATAAAAGCCCTATGTTTATTTCTTGTATCCAAGCCTTCGGGAGATTTCCTCCGCAGATTCACATAATAAATCGGCAATCATGGGAAGTCTTTCTTTTGTCATCCTGATAGAGGGACCTGCCACACTTACTGCCGCTACTACTTTTCCTGTGTGATTGAATATTGGAGCTCCAACACAGCGCAGCCCTTCCATATTTTCCTCATCATCTATTGCATAACCTGTTTGCTTAACCAGCTTAAGATGCTCCATCACTTCCCTTTTATCTTTCAATGTATTTGCAGTGAATCTATTTAACTGATCTGGTATTCTTTTTGCCTGATCTTCTATAGGCAAAAACGCGAGAATAGCCTTTCCTATTCCCGTGCAATATGCCGGATATCTGGTCCCGATAGCGGTAAACAACCTCATAGACTGGCTAGACTCTTGTTTATCTATATACACTACTTCCGTGCCGTCCAGTATGCCCAGATGCACTGTCTCATCGGTTTTTCCGCATACATCCTTTATAATCGGCGATGCTACAGTCCTTATATCCAACCTATTGAGAACTTTGCCCCCTAATACCAATAGATTGAGTCCTAATCTATATTTCTGAGTCTCTGGGTCCTGTTCCATAAGACCATGATGTTTCAATGTATTCAATATCCCGTGAGCAGTGCTTTTATTTAAATCCAATCTATCACATATTTCTTGCAATCTCAGTTCTGGTTCCTCATCGGTAAAACAATTCATAATCATAATTGCTCTTTCTATTGCTTGTATTCTTACTCCGTCGCCCATGCTTTCCCATCCTCTTATAGTATAAATTTAGGGTTCTATAATATAGAACCCGGTTCTGATATTTTGCCTCGTTATATTTTATTCGTCATCTGTTTAAAAATTCCTTTTTTTATTTAAGAATATTTTTAAGAATCTTTGGCTTCTTTTTTAAATTTAAAATAGCATTTGGGACAAAGAGATTCATATTCTACATTTCCCGCACCTTCTATGGCTACCTGCTCGCCTTCAAAAACAAATTTGCCATTTATTTTTCTTCCGTTTAACATGGCTTTTTTGCCGCATTTGCATATGGTTTTCAATTCTTCAATGCTATGGGCAATAAGCAAAAGCCTGGCGCTTCCTTCGAAGCCTTCCATTTTAAAATCTGTCCTGAGACCGTAACATATGACAGGTATGTCCAACTGACAAGCAATCTTAAAAAGCTGGTCAACCTGATAAGCCTTCAAAAACTGTACCTCATCCACCAACACGCAATGAAGTTGCCCATTTGTTTTTATCCACTGTTCTACCATATGGTATACATCATCTTCTTTATGTACTAAAAAATCTGCCTTTCTGCTGACACCAAGCCTGGATATCAGCATATCGCCACCTTTGGTGTCAATCATCGGTTTTATTATTACGACCTTCATGCCTCTTTCTTCATAATTATGGGCAACCTGAAGCAAATTTGTTGATTTGCCGCTATTCATTGCCCCATATCTGAAGTATAATTTGCTCATATGTACCCCTCCAAAGTGAGCCATAGAGAACCGTCCCCAGTGGCTCATATAAAAAATTGAGGTTAAAGCTGATACTCTAACCTCATATTTTTACTCTTCTGTCTCACTATCTTGAAGATTATATTTTCTTTTAAATCTATCAACTCTGCCACCAGTATCAACAAATTTCTGTTTTCCAGTAAAAAATGGATGACATTTTGAACAAATTTCAACCCTAATTTCTTTTTTAACAGAACCTGTTGTAAATGTTTCGCCGCAAGCGCATCTTACGACTGCTTCACCGTATTTTGGATGGATGCCCTCTTTCACACTACTCACCTCTTTCTGATGGAATATGTCAAATATATTATTTACGAATTTCAACTGTTACATTATATCATAATATATATTGTATGGCAAATTATTTTTTATCTGTTTACAAGGCTGTTAAATTCCTTATATATGCTGATTCGGAGCCCATGATTCGTGAGCGGTGACATGACTCCATAAAAACGCTTCAGGCTTGCTTATCTGATAAGTTGCTTCCTTATGAAATCAATAAATTCATCATTGGATTTGGTCCTTTGCATCAGGCTGATGATGGTATCCGCAACTTCAGCAGTATTGCCACTGCTTAAAGATCTTCTCATACTTAGAACAGCTTCATATTCTTTAGTGCCTAAAAGTTCTTCTTCTCTTCTGGTTCCTGATTTATTCATATCTATGGCAGGGAAAATCCTCTTTTCTGACAATCTTCTATCTAAGTGTATTTCCATATTGCCGGTACCTTTAAATTCTTCATATATCACATCGTCCATTCTGCTGCCGGTATCTACAAGTGCTGTAGCCAATATGGTCAAGCTACCGCCTTCTTCAATATTTCTTGCAGCACCAAAAAACTTTTTAGGTTTATATAAAGCGCCTGGATCCAATCCACCAGATAAAGTCCTTCCAGTAGGTGCAATAGTTAAATTATATGCTCTGGCAAGCCTTGTAATGCTGTCTAACAGCACAACCACATCCTTTTTCTGCTCCACAAGCCTTTTTGCTCTTTCCAGAACAATCTCTGCAACCTTACAATGATGCTCCGGCATCTCATCAAATGTGGAATATATAACATCACCCTTGATAGACCTTTTCATGTCTGTGACTTCTTCAGGTCTTTCATCTATCAAAAGCACAATAAGTTCTATATTAGGATAATTTATACTTATGCTATTGGCGATTTTTTTCAAAAGAGTTGTTTTTCCAGCCTTTGGTGGGGAAACTATCAGTCCTCTTTGCCCCTTTCCTATGGGAGCCAATAAATCGATGAGTCTTGTAGAGAGGTCCTTGTGGTCACATTCCATAACCAGCTTTTCTTTTGGGAATATAGGCGTTAAATCTTCAAAATCCGGCCTTTTAATAACTGTCTCTGGATCATCTCCATTTACACCCTGTACATAAAGGAGAGCTTGGAATTTTTCTCCTTCCTTGGCCGCTCTGGTTATGCCTGTAATCCTGTCTCCAGTCCTTAAATTGAACCTCCTAATCTGTGAGGGAGAAATATAAATATCTCTATCTCCTGACAGATAGTTATCAGATCTTAGAAAACCAAAACCTTCTGTGTGGATTTCCAATATACCGTCAGCTCTTCCACCCTGTTCAACATCCTTAGATTCAAGGAACCTTTTTTCTTCTTCTGTTAGGCTATCATTCGGTTCCTGATCCTTGTTTTCTTTGTCAGAGGTTTGTTCCTCAGAAATTTCTTTCTTTGGTGTTTCTCCATCAGGAGTTTTCTCTTTAGGTATTTCTTCATCAAGGGCCTTTTCTTTTGTTAATTCATCAGATGATTTCTCCTTTGTTGACTCTTCCAAACTTTCATCTTCTTTTTTGTCTACTGGCTTAGATATTCCTTGAGCTGCCCTGGCAGCTTCTATCATCTTCATCATTTCTTTTACCAGGTCTTCTTTTTTAAGCTTGTAGTAACTCTTTATTCCCATGGCCTTAGCCATTTCCCTAAGCTCAGTAAGATTTTTTTTCATTAATTCCTCCAACTAACCACCTCCTATAGTTCTGCAATAAATATAATATTGTAAACTAAGCATATTTCATATATTTAGGTTTCCTTGATAAATCATGAGTAGCTTCTACAAACCTTATGGTGCCTGTCTTTGACCTCATTACCACTGAATCTGTTACTGCTATGTTGTTTTCCATAAACAAAACACCCTTTAACAGTTCTCCATCAGATATACCTGTCGCTGCAAAAAATACATCGTCACCTTTTACTAAATCTTCAAGACCTAGAACTTTATCAACATCACAAATGCCCATGGATCTACATCTTTCTCTTTCTTCCTCATTCATGGGATATAATCTTCCTTGGAATTCACCTCCCATGCATTTTAATGCCGCAGCAGCTATTACACCTTCAGGTGCTCCACCGATACCCATCAGTACATCAACACCTGTCTTTTCAAAACAAGTAGCAATGGCAGCTGCCACATCTCCATCTCTGAAAAGCTTGATGCGACATCCAATTCTTCTTATTTCCTTTATCAAACCTTCATGTCTTTCCCTATCCAACATAGTGACGGTTACTTCCTTTATGTCTTTATTTAAGGCTTTAGCTATATTTCTGAGATTCTCTTCAACTGGGGCATCGATATCTATAACTCCCTTAGCTTTTGGGCCTACAGCTATTTTATCCATATACATATCAGGAGCATGCAGGAGACATCCTCTTTCTGCTATAGCAACTACTGATATAGCATTAGGCAATCCTTTTGCAACTGAATTTGTCCCGTCTAAAGGATCTACTGCTATATCCACTTTCACATCACCAGGACCTCTTTTTCCCAATTCTTCTCCTATGTATAACATTGGAGCTTCATCCAGCTCTCCTTCACCGATGACTACTACACCATCAATATTGAGTGTATCAAACATACGCCTCATTCCATCTACAGCAGCTTTATCAGCAGCATTTTTATCTCCTCTTCCCATCCATCTGGCACTTTCTATAGCTGCTATTTCAGTAACCCTTACCAGGCCTAAGGCCAAATCTCTATCAATCAAAACTAAATCCCCCTTTAAACAAAAAATTTAAGAATAATTACTTTTATATTAACTTGATGTAGTTCAGGCGAGAATCCTCACCCGAACTACATCTAATCGTAATATTCATCTGTTGCTGAATTTGTCCCAATCGGCTAAGAATTTTTCTATACCTATATCTGTTAAAGGATGTGAAATCATCTTTTTAATTACATCGAAAGGTACAGTACTGATGTGAGCGCCTGCCAAAGCTGCTTCGGTAACATGCATGGGATGTCTTATACTGGCGGCGATTATTTCACAGTTTATCTTATATATATCAAATACCTTTGCAATATCCCTGATTATATCCATGCCCCTATTGCCCACGTCATCTACTCTACCTGCAAAAGGACTTACATACGATGCTCCTGCCCGGGCAGCCAGGAGAGCTTGGTTTACAGAAAAAATCAGAGTCACATTGGTCTTCACATTCTTATCCTTAAGTTTTTTAACAGCCTTCAAACCTTCTTCGCACATGGGTATTTTAATGACTATATTCTTGTGTATCTTGGAAAGCTCAAGAGCTTCCGACACCATTTCATCTGCTTTTAGGCTTATTACTTCGGCGCTTATAGGGCCATCTACAATTTCGGCTATTTCAGTCACAACTTGTTTAAAATCTCTTCCTTCCTTGGCTATCAAAGAAGGGTTTGTAGTGACTCCGCAAATTATTCCCATATCGTTTGCCCTTCGTATTTCATCAACATTTGCGGTATCGATGAAAAGCTTCATAAAAATTCCTCCATTATATTAGAACTCAGAGTTCAGAGGTCAGAACTCAGAACTCGGAACTAGTAACCAGACCCAACAGTACTACCCTAGGGCAACGCAGCACGAAGCAAGACCCATAAGGAATACCCTAGGCTACGCATTTATATATTACTTAATACATCAATCAACTCTTTTATATCTTTTTGTCTTTTTCTTATGAAGTTTCTTATGGGTTTTTGACCTCCTATGAAGGCTATATCGAATAAGCCGGAAGGACAACTAAGTATTTTAAACTTTTCACAAGGCAAGGATTTCCATGTATACACATACTTATGTTCCTTACCGCAAATAAGGCAAGGGATGAGCACATGGAAGGTTTTGAAGTCCCAGCTTTTTACTTTTGCTACGATTTCGCCGCATCCACATTTTATATTTACCATTTTCCCATTTTTCATCTGGAAAAAACTCATATCCCCTACAATAAAACTGCCGCATTTTGCACATCTTACAGAAATACTGATGTTTGTATCAAATACCATTCCATATTCCCCCCTCCTTATTTATTTCTACAATTATTTGTTTTATCCTTCTATTATTTGGTCAATCCTAAAATTTCCCTGGCTTCGTCAGGTGTTGCCACCTCTCTGCCGCATTCCTTGGCAATCCTTACAACTCTTGCAACTAGCTGTGCATTAGACTCTGCCAATACGCCCTTGCTGTAATATATATTGTCTTCAAAACCTACTCTTACATGACCTCCCATTACAATAGCCATGACTGATAGAGGAAGCTCATAACGGCCTATACCTGCTACAGTCCAAGTGCTTCCTGCAGGTATGCTGTTGGCCAAATACATAAGGTCTCTAGGCTCTCCCATTATAGCTCCGGGAACTCCCATTACAAAATCAAAGTGAATAGGTGTTTTCAGCAGACCCTTCTTTACCATTCTCAATGCGTTATCTATCATACCTCTTTCGAAAATCTCTATTTCTGGTTTTACGCCATTTTCAAGCATTGTCTTTGCAAAGCTTTCCATATATTCTTGAGTGTTCATAAATACATCAGGTCCGAAATTGCAAGTACCTGCTGTCAAAGAAGCCATTTCCGGTTTCAAAAGTACAGGCTGAATCCTTTCCTCTGCAGTATGCCATACAGCACCGCCGGTAGAAGGCTGGAAAATCACATTACACTTAGCCTCAATCTTTTCTTTTATCTCTCTGTATACTTCTATGTCCTGGGTAGGCGTTCCATCTTCCTTTCTGGCATGAACATGAACAATTGATGCACCAGCTTGATAAGCCTCATATGCAGCCTCAGCTATTTCATCAGGTGTGATCGGCAGATTAGGCTGCTGCTCCCTTGTGACCTCTGCTCCTGTTAAGGCGGCAGTTATTATAAGTTTATCCATTTTACGTACCTCCTATAACATTAACAATATTATTAGTTGAGAAAAAATATTTATCCCAACTTTGGAAGGCATTATAAGTTTTTATTTTCTTTGCTTATCCTTAGGCACCACACAGGTTCCACTGGCTCTGCAAACAACTATAGGAGTCTCTAATACTTCGGCTGCTGAATCGCTTATATCCGGTCTGGATTGTATAACTTTCCTTGCTTCAAATTTCATTTTTCTCGATGTATTGCCTGTCTTTTCTATGTAACCTTCTGCTTCAATATAATCACCGGCAAATACAGGAGCTAAAAATTCTACACTATCATAGGCTACAAAGAGGCCTTCGTCTCCATCATGCCTTATGAGCAATTCTGTAGCCACATCTCCAAAAAGCCCCAACATTCTGGCACCATCTACTAGATTTCCGCCGTAGTGAGCATCTTGGGTACTCATCCTCAGTCTTATAATAGCTTTCTCCATTTATAAACCTCCTAAATACTTTATTTATCCAGGAATCCATAAAAAATGTATATAAGCTATATTTAACCACATCATTATCAAGCCTTATATATATTCAATACATCTTTGCTTAATCCTTTATTTTTTGTAAATTATTTAATATATTTTATCCACTATATGACAGTATGGATTTTATATGGCTGCTTAGGCTGTCAATCTTCTGCTGGGCATCAACTGAAGATTCACTTACCACACCTATATATATTTTCAGCTTTGGCTCGGTACCTGAAGGTCTCATGGCAAACCAACAGCCTTCCTCTAGTACAAAATACAGCACATTATCTTTTGGCAGCTTTATAGGACCTTCATATACCATATAATCTCTGATTTCGGTAACTTTCAAATCTGCTACGGTATTCGGAGGATTGTTTCTCATTTGTTCCATCATATTGCTAATTGCCAAAGCTCCTTCCTTCCCTTCCATCACAATTGACAGAAGTTCTTCTTTGTGATATCCATACTCTTGGTAAAGCTTCAACAAAACATCATAAAGAGTCATGCCCTGCTCTTTATAGAAAGCCGCCATCTCGCAGATAAGCATTGAAGCTATAACTCCATCCTTATCTCTCACAAAGCTTCCTGCCAAATATCCGTAGCTTTCTTCATAACCTAATAGAAACTTTTTTCTGCCCTCGTCTTCCAAGTCCCTTATTTGCTGGGCTATATATTTAAAGCCTGTCAATGTAGAAACTGTTTCTACACCGTATTTTTCAGCTATCTTTTGCCCCATTCTTCCTGTAACAATCGTATCAACAAAAAAACTGTCCTTTTTTAGCAGGCCTTTGTTTTTTAAAGAACTGAATATGTAATGGGCTAAAAGAACTCCTGTCTGGTTTCCTGATAACTTATAATAGTCTCCTGCTGATGTTTTTATCATTACTCCAACTCTATCGCAATCCGGATCTGTAGCCAATATTACATCTCCATCTACTTTTTTTGCTAACTTCAAAGCCAGCTCAAAACTGTCATTATCCTCCGGGTTTGGATATTTCACTGTAGGGAAGGAGCCGTCCGGCTTCTCCTGTTCTTCAACTACATGAACATTTTCAAAGCCTATTTCTTTTAATGCTCTGCTTACAAGTTTGCTGCCTGCTCCATGAAGTGGGGTATAAACTATGGACAAATCCTTCTCTTTCTCTACGGCTTCAGGATTTAATGATAGGGATTTTACTTTTTCCAGATACTTATTATCCATCTCTTGGCCTAACATTTGTATGTTTTCAAAACCATCTAAAGAGCATCCATCAAGACACTGAATACCGGAAAAATCTGATATGCTATTGATTTCTTCCATAAGTTCTGAAGCTACAGGGTCAACTATTTGTCCTCCATCCTTCCAATAAACCTTGTAGCCATTGTATTCAGGAGGATTATGACTGGCTGTTATCACTATGCCCGCTGTAGATTTGGTCTCCCTCACCGCAAAAGATAACTCCGGTGTAGGCCTTATGTCTTCAAATAAATATACTTTTATACCGCTTTTAAGCAGTACTCCTGCCGCTTCCTGGGCAAACTCTTTTGAAAAGTGTCTGGAATCATAGGCTATCACTACTGATGGGTCTTTTTCCCCTTGTTTGATGATATAATTTGCCAGCCCCTTAGTAGCCTTAGCAACAGTATATCTGTTCATCCTGTTGGTGCCTGCTCCAATTATGCCCCTTAGGCCACCGGTACCAAAATGCAAATCCTTATAAAATCTGTCCTCTATTTCTTTTTCATCATGGATAATACTCTTAAGCTCTTTTTTAGTCTCTTCATCAAAGAAGTCTCCCATCAGCCATTCTTCGTACCTTTTTTTATAATCCATAGACAAACCTCCAAAATGCTCTGTCATTTTATTATCTACTATTATATTATACTTTACATTGTAAAAATAAAACCTCTGCAGAATTTAAACTACAGAGGCATGATAGACAACAGATCTTAATAATTGATTATGATGGATTGGGCTCTGATTCCTTCTATATCCTCTACACCTGTAAGGTTGATCCTTTGTCCCGGAGCTAATGAATCTATTGTAAGTATATTCAAGGCAGTATCTGCAACTTTAGTATCATTCAAGAATACTTTTTTTTCTGAAATTGTGCCTTCCCCATCATCTATCTTTACATACATTATATTTTCTAAAACGTTCACTTCAACAATATCAGCTAATACAAAAACATCTTTTTTCATTTCCAGTGTAGTAATTCTATCCACTACTCCTGATATGGCTTTTACTTCTACAAAAAGTCCCGGTCTCAATGAATAAACATCACCTAATTGGCCATTTACTATTATATTTTCCTTCATCAAATCTTCAGGCACCGTATACTCTACCAATTCTTTGTTTTCTCTCTCCAATAAAATCTTAGGCTGGGAATCTCGTTTATATGTTATAGTGTCGATTATTCCCTTATCAACTATTTCAACCCCTATAATGTCATCTCCAGGTGCAGTCTCTGTCTGTTCTATATCAGTAATATCTGAAGGTATTTCTCCTGCCGGTGTCCATACCGACGGATCAGTACTGCCAGTACCTATGTCTGTTTTTACATACTCGCTGCTGGCTATATCCAGCATCTTTGCAAACATGTCACGGGTTGCCGGATTGCCGGGATTAAACTTCCCCTCTTGATCCCCTTTACTATTTACAGCTCCTATCTTGATCATATATGCAACATATTTATGATACAAAGATGGAATCTGAAGAGTATCCTTATAAGTAAGTGCTACAATATCATCATAGTTTTCATCACTGACACCCAAAGCTCGCCCTAAATATATGCAGACATCTAGCTTAGATGCATTAGGCATAGTGTTCATTCTATCTAAATCAAATTCACTCTGAAGTATTCCCTTTTCAAGGAAAAAAGCCACTTCTTTTCTAAAATCTGATGGCACATTAAATTTATCTAAAACACTCTTATACTTTGCTACAACATCATCTAAATCCATAAGATCTGTTCCCATCATTCTGGCTATAGACTTTATAGCATTGTATTTGGTAATAACAGCATTAGGGCTAAATTTGTCCCCTGATGTTCCCTCCATCAAGCCTTTTTCATAAACATTTATAATATGGGTCTTGGCCCAACTATTTTCGATATCTGTAAAAGGAGTTTGTGCATATGTAAATGTAAAAGTATTTAGTAAAACTGTTGCTGCTGTTAAAAGTGCTGCTGCTTTTTTGTACCTCAAATAAAATCCCTCCTAAGTAATTTTTTTGTTACGAGTTCAGAGTTCTAACAATCTCATACTTCAATTATCTATTCTACCTCCGCCTCCTTTTTTCCTTCTTTCATTATCCAAAAACGACAACTTTTACAATATTATTACGTCTAAACTAAAGAGTTGCTCCAAGTCTTCTTAACATATATACTTAATGTAAGAATATTATATAGTTTTGACGATGTTTTCGGTAGAAAAGTTTTTAAATTTGGCAATGGAGGAGGAAAATGATGAGAAAAAGAAAATTGACAGCACTTTTTTTAGCATTACTACTTATTTTGGGAAATATATTACCCTCAATGGTTTTTGCAGATACCATAAGCAAAGAAGCTAAAGCCTGCGAAGCATTAGGCATTTTAAAGGGTTCTAATGTCAATGAAGGCGTCACTTCTGACTATTTAGCCACAACTCCTTCAAGGCTCACCGCACTGATTATATTCTTGCGAATCCAAGGTTTAGAAGGAGAAGCTCTTACCTATTATGGTGAAAATAATTTTGTGGACGCTGAAGACCTGGAGTGGGTAGTGGGAAGAAATTATCTTGCCTATGCCAAGGACAACCCTGAATTAGGTTGGATAGGAAGTACCGACGGCAGGTTTTTCCCTAATAACCCCATAGACGCAAAAGCTTTCTATAAAGTAATGTTAGAAACCTTAGGTTATAAACAAGATTTAGACTTTACATATGGAGATACCTTAAAATTTGCTGAAAGCATAGACTTAATATCCAGCGCTTCTACCATGGAGAAAAAGACAAGCTTTACAGTAAATGATGTAGCTAAGGCTATATATAATACACTTAATACCAAACCAAAGGGAGAAAAAAAGAAGCTTATAACCCTTATGACAGAAGACGGTATATTGGATGAAGGTGACGTTGTTAAAGCAGGCTTTAAACTAGATATTACACCTGTTGAAGTTCTGTCCTTTGAAACCATATCCAATAACAGACTGGTTCTGGAATTAGACCAGGAATTGGCTATCACTAAAGATGATATAAGCATATATTCGGAAAACACCGGCAAGGAGATAAATGTAACGGATGCGGCATTGATAGGAAACAAAGTATACATAACCACTGCTGATGTAGCCCCTTTCACTGTATATGAATTATCCATAGACATGGATATCCCTATAAACGGCATGGCTATAAGGGACTACAGCGTAAGATATGTAGCCCTTCCAAGGGATACCCAAAGACCTAAAGCTGACGTGGAAGTCATAAGTAATAATACTATAAGGGTAATTTTTGATGAAGAAGTGCAAAGGGCTGATGCGGAAAACATCGATAACTATACTATAAAAAACAATCTTCCCGTATATAATGCTGAACTTGATTCCTCAGGGAAAATTGTCACTCTCACCACTGCGTCTCAAAAGGAAGGGGATTATTATTGGATTGAAATCCAAGATATAAGAGACTTGTCCGGCAATGTGATGGAACCTTTTGAAAAGAGAATAATCGGCATGATGAGGGATACAATTCGTCCCTACATAACCTCGATAAAGACTGAGAGCAACAATAGTGTAATAATATATTTCAGTGAACCATTAAACCGAATAACTGCCGAAAGAATAGAGAATTACATAGTTGAAGGAAGTGCTCTTACCATAGAAGCTGCAATCCTGGATGAAAAAGAAAATGCTGTAACCCTTATTACTTCTGAACAGAAACCAAATGCCAGCTATAGAATAACCATAAGAAATATCGCTGACTTAGCTGATAATGTTATGTCAGATACCATAAGGAGTTTTAGAGGAGCCACCACTGATACTTCAAAAGTAACAGCATCTGTGGTAGCATTGTCCAACAATGAATTGGAAATAACATTTAACAGAAAGTTAGATAGGGAATCTGCCGAAAACATAGAAAACTATATTATAGATAATGATCTTGAGATAATAAACGCTGTGCTAGATGGCAGCAATAGAGTGGTAACCCTCATTACAGAAAATCAAACACCTGGCACGGTATATAGACTGGATATAAGCAATATAGAAGATATAACCGGCAATGTGATGGATTACATTACAACTTATTTTGTAGGCAAACAGAGAGATTCAACACCTTTATCCTATGCTGTAAGAAGCAGCAAAGATTCTGTAATTATCACCTTCAATAAGAAAGTAGATAAGAAAACAGCTGAAGATGTGTTCAACTATGAACTGGACAGCAGTTTAGGCTATGCTGCCAAAGCCACCTTAGATACAGATGTTACCGGAAGGATTGTGACCCTTCTTACAAAACCTCAACAAAGCGGAAAACAATACAGCATAACTGTAAGAAATGTTACAGACCTGGCAGGAAACACTATCAGTTCAAATGATAAAGTTGCGAAAAAATACTTTATAGGATTTGGGGATTCTGACTTAGGCAGTTTAAATCTATTAGCTATAAATGCTTCAGACATGAGCACTATAGATATGTTTTTCGATAAGGAACTAACTGAAGATGAACTGGAAGATTTGGAAGTATCCATACTCACTGAAGATGGCTACACATATGACTCGCCTAAAGGTTTGGAATACAAGAAATACTTCTTTGCTGATAAATCCACTGTAAGAGCTCAATTTAGGACTAGTGATTCTACAAACCCTGAAATATTCAAATCAGGACGAATATACGAAATCAGAGTATCCAACATCGATAGACTATACGAAAGCAATAACAGCAATATTAAATCTATTTCAGGTATAAATTTGAAAAACGAAGCTCCTTATATAATGGATGTATATGCAATTAACAGCACAGCCATAGAAGTGACTTTTTCCGAACCGGTTAGAGGCATAAGTCCATCCCAATTCACCATAAACGGTGTAAGAATTGCAGATACTTCAGTAGAGCCTGATAAAGCGACTACTACAGCTACTTTATATTTAAATTCCAGCACACCTTTAAAAGACAACACCGATTACAGGCTTACAGCAAGAAGCGGAATTAAGGATGCTGCCGGTTATAACTCCATAGATACTTCGGGTAGCAGGCAATATTATGAATTTGAAGGTACATCCATTAAGAATCAAGCTCCTCAAGTGGAATACGTAGATGTATTGGATGAATATACTGTTGCAGTAACCTTTGATGAACCGGTGAAACTGCCTTCTTCATCCGGGTTTACCATAAGAAGAACTACAAGTGGAGGACCTTCCATAGTAGTATCCCAAGTGGTTCTCTCTGACGATAAGACTACTGCCATTATTTATCTGAATTCTGCTAATGGAGCTTTATCTTCAGATTATGAGTATACCATGACTATATCCACCAGTGTTACAGACCTGCAGGGTTTGGCAATCGATTCAAACAGCCGAAAACATGAATTCTATGGAAGCGATGTGGAACTCACACCATTTGAATTAATGACCTATTCCATAAGCTCTGACAACAAAACCATAACATTGATTACAAGTAAACCTATAAAGAATACCAACATAAGCATGAGCTGCTTCGAAATCTCCGGAGCCTATTATTCAAAGAGCTCCTCGGATTACATTGAAGTCAGCGACAGAACTATAAAAATAAATCTGAGAAATGCTTTGGCAAAAAATGATAAGATCACGATAAAGCTTACGAATACAGGAAAGTCCACTATAAAGGATATGAATAATCAGAGCTTGGACATGGATGAAATAGAACTGCAAACAAACTAAAATTGATTGTTTCGCTACTTTGAACGGCAATCCCCATTTTTTAAAAAATCGCAATTCCTACACTAATAAATAGAAGCGCAAGATTCTGCGCTTCTATTTTATATATGTAAACTAATTTTTATATGTAAACTTATCTACTTTGCAACCCTTTTTACTGCAAGCTCAACTATATTTAATTCTCCTTTGAGTTCATTCATCATTTCTTTATGCTGTCTTTCATTTATCTCGGCATGAGCTTCAAGGGCTTCAAAAGCTTCCGATAATTTATCCTCAATATTTTCAAGCCTGAATTCAATTCTATCCAAACTTCCTTCTGTACTTTTCTTGAAACTTAGCATGTCATCCTTGAAGCCTACCATCTCATTTTTATAGTTCAGCATATCATCCTTAAAAGTTACCATTTCGTCCTTAAAGCCTAACATATCATTCTTAAAAGTTACCATTTCGTCCTTAAAGCCTAACATATCATTCTTAAAAGCTACCATTTCGTCCTTAAAGCCTAACATATCATCCTTAAAGCTTGTCATATCATCCTTAAAATCTTTAAACTCATTGTAGAAATCTTGAAAAAGCTTTAATAATTTCTCTTCCATAAAATTCACCTCTAAGCCATAATATAGCAAAACACTATTCATAAATCAATAATAAACTTACCGTTTATTCTTTTCCTTCTTTTCTACATCTTTTTTTAAAAAAATTATATATTACAACAAAAATCTATTTCAGCCCTTGGTATATCTTAATCTCAAACATTAGTTTACATAATATTATTTACATAATGTTGCCTGTCTTTCACTAATAATCCATTACAAGCCTGTTACATTCTATTACAGTTCAATTACATGGGAAGGAATTTTACTTTTTATATTGAATTATGTTAACTGTCTAAAAGACAAAATAAAATTTCGAGGAGGAAATAACATGAGTAAAAAAATCATCGCCTTTGTTCTTGCAATTGCTATGACTTTCTCTACAGTAACTGTAGCATTTGCAGATGAGGCAGTAAGTGCCGAAGTCCAAGCACTTGCCGAAGTTGGCATGCTTGAAGGTGACGGCAATGGCGTGACTGTAGAATACACAAAAAAAGAAATGGATAGGTTTACAGCCGCTATATCAATTTTAAAATTAAAAGGGCTCTATGAAGAAGCTCTTGCATTTGAAGGAGAAGAAAACTTCGCTGATGCAGAAGAACTTCTTTGGGAAGATGGTAAGAATGTTCTTGCTTACCTTAAAGCAAACCCAGCAATAGGATTTGCAGGAGACCCAACAACAGGCAAATTCATGCCTTTTGAAAAAATCGATGAACAGTCTTACATCAAAGTATTGCTTGAAACATTAGGTTACAAGCAGACTACAGCTGAAGTAGCTGGAGACTTTACTTGGGATGAAACAATCGAATTTGCTGAAAAAGTTGGACTAAATGCAACAAATGCAGAACCTTTCACAATTAAAAATCTTGCAGAATTGACAGTGTCTGCTTTCAAATCTGAAATGAAGAATGGAAAATTGCTTATCGAAGCTCTTATTGAAAGCGACAGAGTTGACAGAGAAGTTGCAGCAAAACATGGTCTTGTTGCAATATTGAATGCAGCTTTAGAATCCGCAAAAGCTATCGGTAACACAGTTGTAGAAGTTACATTTGATGGTGAAATCAATAAAGCAGCTGAAGATATAGCTAATTATGAAATCGACGGATTGGAAGTTAAATCTGCAACAATAGTTGGCGAAGATGTAGTAAGACTTGAAACAGCAGCTATGACTTCCGGTAAACTATATACATTAACAGTTGATGATGTTAAAGTTAAATTTACAGGTATTGCTAAAGTATCTGGAGCACCTTCAATTGAAAAAGTTGAAAGCACAGATGTAGAAGAAGTAGTTATCACTTTTGATAAGGTTTTAGATTACGAAACAGCAGTAGATGTAGCTAACTACGAAATAGCTGATGTTGAAATTGTTAAAGCTGAATTAGACGAAAAAGTTGTAACTCTTACAACAAATGGTTTAGCAGCAAGAAAACAATACACAGTTAAAGTTACAAATGTTAAATCTATTGATGGAGTAAATCTAAGATCTCAAACAAAATCCTTCTATACAAGACCTGATACAACAGCTCCTACAGTAGCTGATGTTAAGGCAGAAACAAATCAGAGAGTAGTTGTAACTTACAATGAAAAAGTTACAAAAGAATCTGCTGAAAACATTGAAAACTACACAATAAAGACAGGTTCAACTGAACTTCAGGTACTAGAAGCTAAGTTGGTTGACTCTGGTGACAACAAAGAGAAACAAGTTGAACTTACAACAGAAGCGCAAAAAGCAAGTGCTAGATATGAATTAACTGTAGCAAATATAACTGACCAGACAAAAGCTGGTAATACTATGAGCAAGCCAGTAACAAAATACTTCTACGGCTTAAGAGAAGATACAGCTGCTCCAATGTTGAGCAGATCTGACTTAGAAGTTCTTTCAAGAAACCACATCCAAGTGGCATTCACAGATTCAAGCAAATTTGATGAAGCTACTGTATTGGATGCAAACAACTACACTGTAACTAAAAACGATTCAAGCAAAGCTGACATAGTTGTTGAAAATGTTGAAAAGGTTTCCTTCGAAGACGGCAAATACACTGTACTTCTTACAGTTGAAGACTTGACAATCAATAGCTCTTACACTGTAAAAGCTGAAAACATTGCTGATGAATTCGGAAATGTTTTAGAAAAGAATAATTCTGCAACAGTAAGTGTAAACAAAGATAGCTTAGCAGCTTCAACTGCAATAGCAACTAATCTTCAGTCTAAAGATGGAAACACTATAGAAATAAGATTTACTAAACCACTTAAGAAAGAATCTGCTGAAGACATAGCAAACTACACAATAGATGGAAGCATCGGAACACCAGTAGAAGCTTCCTACAAGAATAAAGTTGTTACACTTGAAACTATAAAGATGACAGCAGGCAAGACTTACAAGATAACAATCAAAGGTGTAGAAGACCTTGCAGGCAATGTACTTGATCTTTCCTTCAACTTTGTAGCTTCTGCAGGCGACACAGATACTACAGCACCAGAGTTATTGTCACTTTACACAATAAACAAATATGTAGTAGCAGCAGAATTTGATGAAGCAGTAACATTTGAACCAGGTACTAAATTAGTTCTTAACGAAGATATAGAGCTTATAGCTAGAACTACTTCACAGGATGGAAGAGTTGTAGAATTCTCAAACTATCCTGGTGTAGAATTAACTGCTGATGAATACACATTGAATAAAGAAGAGTCCTTCAAAGATTCAGAAGGAAATGTAGGAATAAAAGACAAAGCAGTTACTCCAAACCCAATGGATCTATCTAGCTTGACTAGAGATTACACTGTTTTCGGTAACGATTCAGAGCCTGAAGCTCCAGAAGTTATCAGCATATATCAAAAAGACGGTAAGTCCTTTGAATTGATAATGTCTAAAGAAGTAGAAGTTATAAAATCTACTACAAATGACTTTACAGTAGAAGTTGATGAAGATGACGCAACACTAGTAACTTTCACATTGAGAGATGGAAGACAAATAGTTCCTGGTGTAAACTATACAACTAACTTATCATTAGTTCTAGCTGACGCTCATGGTGTGAAAGCAGAGAACGTAGACACTGAAAACGATGAAACAATCCTTTACAGTGAATACAAAGACGAAGAAAAACCATATATCGTCAATGTAGTTGCAAAAGACAGAATCACTGTTGAAGTAGAATACAATGAAGCAATAGGAACACATGGAACATTTGAAATCAAAAACACTGATGAGAGTGCAGCTTATAAGACAATTTCTATCAGCAAATACGAAGTTGAAGATAACAAGGTAATCCTTACTTTGAGCTTACCTTTGGAATCCAGATATGACTACACTCTAATCGTTAAGTCACAAGCAACTGATAAAGTTGGAAACGTTGGCGAAGACCAAGTTAACGATGAATTCTACTTCGTAGGAACTGACTTAGCGCCAGTTAAATAAGCAGGTAACAACATTTAAAATAACCGATGGGACAAACCCCATCGGTTATTTTTTTGACTTATTCTGAAACATATATCCTATAAAGTACTACAGCTGCTTCAGCTCTTGTGGTGTTGCCCTTTGGATTGATGTTAATACCGTCGCCTTTTATGAAACCTAATTCTACCATTAGAGCAACTGCTTCCCGAGCATAATCGGATATTTGATCCTTGTCTCCAAACTGATCCAGATATGTCAAATCAGCTTTTTTATCACCTAGTTTCCCCGAGATTCTTAATGCTCCTTCTATAAGTACCATCATATCCTGACGTGTAATAAATGCATTGGGCTCAAGCCGGTTATCTCCTACTCCTTTGGCAATTCCTAAAGCTTTCGCTGTTTTTATATCTTCATAATAAGGATAGTCAGCACTTACATCTATGAAATTATCATCTGATTGGGCCGTTAAGCCTAAAGCCCTGATCAATGCACCTACAAATTCACCCCTGGTGGTATTGATTTCTGGAGCGAAAGTATCCTCAGTAGCTTCCTGCAAAATACCTTTAGTTGCCACTTCTTCTATAGCTTCTTTAGCCCATGGGAAATTGTCAATATCACTGAAGGTCTTCATTGGTGGTTCTTGGTTTTCCTCAGGTTTGACAATAGTATCATTGGGCTTTTCTCCTGAAGAACTACCGCTGCTTGGAGAGCCTCCTCCAACGGAACCACTGCTACCACCACCGCTGCCTCCGCCCTTTCCTCCTGATCCTCCGCTGCCTCCGCTATCTTCAAAGGTTACTCCAAACTCTTTTTCTACTCTCCCGTTGGCGAATACAACTATCAGCTTATATTTTCCCTTTTCGAGATTAATTAAGACAGAGAAATTTCCCGATTCATCTGCTTTTAACTGATCTATATATACTTTCTTCCCGTCTTTGACTCTTATAACCTGTATTGTAACATCCTCTCCGGCATTTTCCGTTCTCCCGCTGATTGTAACTTTGTTTTTATCTATTAAAATATTTGCATCTCCTACTTTATAGCTTACTGTAAAATCCTTTTCAATCCTATTTCCGGAAGATACAGCTATCAAGCTGTATCTTCCTTCATCAAGGGCGGTTTCAACAGTAAATTGTCCTGACTCATCCGTTTTCACCTGATCTATATATACTCTCTTTCCATCATCCTGCCTTATTATCTGTAAAGTTACATCATCAAAACCTATAGCGGTTGTGCCCTGGATAATCACTATATTTTTCTCTACAATAATGTCTAGATTATCTGTAGATTCAGCAGATACAACCATAGTGCTGGCAAGTAGCAAGAGGCTTATGAGTATGATAAACAACAGTTTATTGAAGTTGTTTTTCATTATTTTCAACCCCTTCCGATTACTCAACAGGCACTACCAAAGCATCTGACAATGGCTGCTGGTTCTCCCAGCTATCCCATACAAAAGCTTTTACAATATAGTTGCCTGTCTTTGGTATGCTCAGTGAAGCAGATAACTTCTTCTGTCCGCCTGCTGCTACTGATTCTGAACCTGCTGCATAGCTTACCATTGTTTTGGCATCTACATCATATAGTGCTACTATCAATAAAGCTCTCTGCTCACTATCAGTATTGTTGGTTATAGCCACTGTCACATTGGCATCTCCATCCAGTTTAAAGCTTTCAGGAGCATCTTCAAGAACTATATCAAAGCTTCCAGGTGTTTTTGAAGGCACTGACATGAATATGGCATTGGCTAACATTCTCCATTCTTTCTGAGGATGAGCTTTGTTCACTATGTTGTTGGCAAACAATGTAACATCAGCTTCTCCTACTTTCTTTGTCACAGCCAGTACCTGGCCTCTTACTTCTGAGTTGTTGGTCCACCAGCCGGCTTTGAAATAGTCATCTCTATCTACTACCTTAGTAAGCACTGTGGCATCTCCTGCATTGGTGATATATGCACCTTGCGGGTTATATAAAGTTTCTTCTTCTCTATATCCTGCGGTGATGAGACTGTCGCCGCTTACTTCACAGTTCAGCAAGCCTTCATATCCGGTGCTTCTATAATTGAAGCCGGTTATCAGATTGTTGGACCTGACAAAGTTTAGGGCACTGGCTCCTATGCCTACATAACTCTTGCCTTCTTCGATGGCAGCTCTTACGCTTGAGTTACCTGAGGTTCCTACAATCACATTGGAATCACTGGTTACTAACTCAAAGCCCAGCTCTCTCAGTACAAAGCCTAAATGAGTCTGGGAGCCTCCCAGTGCCTCTACCTTCGGCAAGGATAATTCTTTCACTGCAGGTTTTACATCGCTTGGTACAATATCGACTACATATCCTTCTGTTGCGGCCAAATCTTCTTTCTTGATGATAAAGTCGCCTTTTTTGAAGTTTTCTCCATCTTCCAGAATCATGCCTACTGATCTGTTTTCCTTCAACAGCTTATTTACCAACCTTACAACATCGTTATTGCTGTTTTCTATGACGTAATAATCTGCATCTGGAAGTTCAGGTCTTTCAGGTATGATCACTTTATAAACCGGCTTAGTTTTTCCGTCGAATATACCTTTTTCACTTACAATATATCTGTCAAATCCTCTTGTATCGTGGAAATTCATAACTATTTCAGCATACATATCTCTGAAATCTGAGACATCGAAACCGTCATACAGTACACAGTTGGCGTAGCTTCTCTTAGCCTGGTTCATTGGTACTATAAAGCTTCCTGCCGGATAAGTTACATCTCCTACCGTTACATCTTCCTCAAGCACTTCTACTTTTACATCGTTTCTCAACAGATACTCGGCTATGTTGTATGCTTCAAGGGCACTTCTCTGTAGAGGTTTCTCCACAGGAATCACATAATAATCCGGGAAGAAGTTTTCGTTGTCGCCTCTTGGTCTTCCAACGGCTTCTCCTGCAGCATTCAACATATAGTCATCCACTCTTCTGTTATCGATGTTTTCTACGCCTCTTCTGAATATTTCAAGCTGATTATGGAACAATCTATCTTTATTGCTCATGACATAGTTTACACATGCGAGACCTACATAATATGTGGCGTTTAGTGATTCTTCATTAAGGTCCGGCATTTCAACGGTGCTTGCCAAAGAACCGTGGAACATAGCATAAGTTGGTGTATATGCAGGTGTTCCGTCATCCCATCCACCTCTGTAATCTTCATAAGGTATTACATAGCTTGTATAATTTGTATTAGCTACACCTGCTCTGCCCATCAGATGAGCCTGCTCCAGCATGTTTTCTATGAGAAGGTCATACTCATAGTTTGGTTCATGGGGTGTAGTGCATGGCTCAATTAGGAAGCCCTTTACAAAGCCATGGTAATCTATCATTGAAATCGGTGACCATTTTGCTATCTGGGCGGTGACCAATCTGGACTCTACCTGGGTCTGGTACCCATTATCCCTGTTTACGTCGAATCCATTTACATTTTGTCTCGTGTTATAGTATCTGCCGTCTGGATTTTCAGTAAAGTTAAACAGGAATATGACATTATCTAAAGCTTCATCCACATCTATGGTTATGATCCTTTCTGTAGACGGATCCTCTATATTTCTGCCATCTCTGTTAGGAGTCATAGGATCCTTTATGGATTCATAATCCTTATAAGTGAGCACATCTTCCGTTGCGAATTTCTCCAGCAATTTGATTATGACATCTACGCCGGGAGCTTCGTCAGGATGTATGTTGTTGAAGAATATAGGCACCTTGTAATC
>JAAYMO010000095.1 GCA_012521375.1 Clostridiales bacterium | reverse complement strand
TACAGATAGGTAGATGCCGTCGCCGTTGCTATTGTTGGTTTCAATTCCTTATAGGTAGTCTAGGTACCCGTGCACATGGCACATTTACTATATTTTTATTTTACCATATAAATATGTTTTTAATAATAAAACCCATTAACCGTTGATTTTAGCCAATTACTTTTTCTATCGATGTCCCGTGTTTTTTACACGATTATAGGTCGATAGAAATTATAGAAAAAGGGATTGAGGATTTTTTTCTAAACCGATTACTTCTCTTTTCGAATATCTCATATTGGCAAATGTATATATGATTAAAGAGTCCTCATTTTTGTCCATTTTAGATGATAGCTCGTGCTTTAGCTTTTTTAAATTTGCTTGGGTTATTTCTCCTTCAAAAACAGAATTTTGGACCCAATTCAAATATTTACGACAAATTTTTAGTGCTTTCCCCACTCTTTTTTCTCCAAAATCATAAAATAGAATTACAAACATACTACCACCCCGCTACAAAACCTTTATATTTTTCTCCTTCGGTTATATGCTTTTGTATCTTGTAAAGTTCTAATCTTATCAATCTTTTGTAGCTGACGTTGGTTTTTAGCCTCGGATGCTTTATTACTGCATCCAATTTTCCATTGTATTCTTCTATAAATTTTTTCTTTCCCTTATCAGATATCAATATACCTTTGAATTCTTTTTCAAAATCTTTGGTTGTTATGACTCCTTTATTTAACAATGAAAATATAGTTCTATCTACAATAATAGGTTTAAATATTTCAGCTAAGTCAAGGTTTAGAGTAAAGCGTCTTTCATTAGTTGAATGCAAGTAACCTATTCTTGGATCCAATTGGGTTTGATATATCTCGCCCAATATTGTTGTATAAATTATTGAATTTCCAAAACTAATAAGACAATTGATATTATCAAGGGGTGGTCTTTTACTACGAT
Organism: Clostridiales bacterium; assembly: GCA_012521375.1. Lineage (GTDB taxonomy): Bacteria > Bacillota > Clostridia > Lutisporales > Lutisporaceae > Lutispora. The sequence goes on along the minus strand of JAAYMO010000095.1, from coordinate 6,838 downwards.
GAGTGAACTTAAAATCTTTATTCTTCAGTATATCATTAAAACAGGTATAATACTCATCTCTTATATTTCCTTCCAGAGCCATCAGCTGCTCAATTTTATTGGTATCTTTCATTTTTTCTAACATATTTGTTATGTTATCAGTTTTTTGGTTAAGATCTACTCCTCTGCTATTGTAGTATTTAAGTATGATAATAATATTCTTAATACCCGTTTCAACTATTTCTCTAGCTATTTCAATTCTCTTTCTATAATCTAAATAGTGCTCTGCCTGTTTAAGTATCACATAGCCAGAATTTAAGTGTTCTCTCGGATAGAAACTGCCGCTATAATAACCATAATAATTAAAAAAATGAAGACATATTTCCTTTTGAGATACAAAATCTAAAAAAGACTTATTAAGGGTAACTTCACCGAAAAACCATATATTGTTTATTTCTTCTACAGGAATATACTTTTTCCCAGTTTCCGTCTCAAATAGTATTGTATTATCTTTTCTTTTTATTTCTCCGTTATTAAATACATATATTTCTCTTTTCAATACATCACCCCCTTAGGCATAACAATATTCTCTGTATCCGCAGCTTCTGCAGTACTTATTCTTTACAACTGGTGGTGGAGTTGCATTATTCATAATACACTCAATTTCATTTTCGACTTTTTCTAGCAACAAGCTTTTTTCTTCAGTTAATTCAACCTCTACTCTTTTCCTTTCCTCTGGGTAGAGCAGCATACCTTTAGCATTTATTCCTGCTCTTTTTAATTCTCTTATGTAATAAAGCAATTGCATGGTTGAGGCTTCCTGAAACTTAGAAGTCTTCTTTGTTTCTCCAATTATTAACTCATCTTTGGTGTTAAGTAAAACATCAAATTTAACATTTCCAAACTCTATTTCTTTCTTTGTTCTGTTATAATAGGTTTCGTGTAAAAACCGTCCGATTTCGATGTTTGTATCTTTCTGATCAGGAGTAATATTTCTGCTCATAAGCCATACTTCCCGCTTGCAAATAGCATAATACCACACAAGGGTTCCATTGACTTTCATATCTCACCTCATATCATTTCAAAGGTTTTATCGCTGTAGACTATTCCTGTATCACTATTGTAATCAATAGTGTATATAGGCAATTTATAAGGATTTTCACAGTAATTTCTGCGAATATATTTATTAAACCTTCCTATGCCAACAGGTACTTCGTATAAAGCTATTTTTGCGTACTCTCCCTTCTCAAATAGCTCTTCCACAATATCTTTATAAGTATAAGGTATAATAGAAATCTTAATATTATCAATTAACCTTGTTTGCAATCTTTCCTCATCATAGTTTAAGTCAAAAATTGTTTCTTCTTCTATGATTTCATTATATAGTTGTTGTCCTCTATTATAGTTTTCATCATATATGTTAAAGCCTTCATATACTTCATTCACCATCTGGAATATTTCTCTTTCTGACAAGAGCCTCTGATTGTTCCTTACTACTTCCTTAGTTTTAGCCAGAATATCGCTACGATCCCTATAAACATACTTCTCAGAAATGTCAGAGTAATCAAACACTATAAACTCCGAATCTTCATACTCTCCTTTTCTGTTGCACCTTCCTGCCCTTTGCACGAGGCTGTCTATTGGAGCACATTCAGAAAACATGATATTAAAGCTGATATCTAAAGATACTTCCATAACCTGTGTTGATATCACTATATTATAATCACTCTTTTCTTCTAGCATCTTCTCTTTATCTATCCTATCTTTCATAATAAACTCAGAATGGAGACACAGTGTTTTATATTCAGGAGAAAATTCTTCATATAATTTTTTTGCAGTTTCAATATTATTGACTATTACCGCCACCTGCTTGTCTTTATCAATATAACTTCTTATTTCATCTTTCATCTCATCTATCTTTTTATCTATGAATCTCCATTTATTCTGTCTTCTGCTCATTAATTCTTCGGCAACTATCGGTGATGATATGTCCAATGTTTTCGTAAAATGTTCTAGTAGAAAGCTTGGCATAGTTGCACTCATTATCATTACATGTCCTTGTAGTTTCTTTATTTTCTTTATTGTTTCTGTTATCAATGCTAGAGTAAATGTATCATAAGCTTGAATCTCATCTATGATTATTGAGCTTCCCACAAGTGCATATTCTTTCAAACACCAATGTCCTGTATTAAATCCACTGGTAAGCATTTGATCGATGGTAGAAACCATAACAGGCGGTATAAAAACCTTATATTGGAGTAATTCTAATCTTTCTTTCTCGCTAAAATCAGAATCAATTGCAAAGTATACGTCAGAGCTAGAATGTGATAAACCGCAATACTCTTCTCCAAAATAATATTTGGCAAGTCTGCTGAAAATGCTATTTGATGTAACCATAGTAGGCATTAAAAATATAACCTTGCTCCTTTCCCACTTCAAAGCCCATAACAAAGAAGCCTCTGTCTTACCAGAACCTGTAGGTGCTATGGCTACAACATCATTTGCAGCCATAGCACATTCTTTATGAAACTGTCTTTCAACAAATACCTTACCCTCGGATTCTACTTTCTGCTTTATCCTATCTTTGAGTTCTGATTGACTTAATATTTGCTGCATAGGCTTTTTATCTGATGAAGCAATCCAATCACAGTATTGCAGCAATCCTTTGTATAATGAATATAGCATTCTTATATTGCTTTTACTTAGACTTGATTTAATTAGATATGATTCTAACACATAACTCTCTAATAGCTTAAATATACTCTCTATATTAATCTTATACTTGCTTATATCCATGACAAATTCAGTTTCTACCTTTGCCAATTCTTTTGAAAGATTTATACCATATTCATACTCGTTTTGCTTCAATAAAAACCAATCTTCATTTATATTTCTTTCATGAGAAAAACTGCTGAAATTTATGTCCAGGCCCTTATGATGAGATAAAACAGCATAATAATGAAATGGGAATGACTTAATATTCTGTCTAAGATAGTTTTGTGTAGCCAATGCCATGTAGAGTGTTGATAGCACCTCATGTCTGAATCTAATATTTCTTAACCTCTTTTTAAATACTTTATTCTTCATTTGGTTTTGGAAGTTCTCTGATAATTTACCTAAATCATGAAGTGAAACAGCTAAATAGGAATATAACTTGAAATCGTTTTGATCATATCCGACATCTACCAATATCTTCTTGATTGCTTCGCTATTTCTTTCAACTTCTTGATGATAAATTTCAACACATCTGCTTATATGATATTCATAACTTCCTTTGAGCCCATCAATAGGCTTAGCATAATACATTACAACACCCCATTCATCATTTGCCAAAGGTAAACAATGGTACCCTCTTCCCCATAAAATCATATACTAACACAGGTTTTTTCAGCATATGCACATCGCTTAAAAAAGTAAATTTTTGAAACTTTGTTGCAATTCTTTCATCATTATTTGTAAAGCTGAAATCAACAGGTAAGTTTTTAACAATTGGCGGTTTAATGGTTCTTTTTATTGGCAGAGCCTTTATCTTATCCCAGTCAAGTTCAAAATCATTTATGTAATTTCCTTCTATCCATGTATCTCTAATCATTTTATCTTCCATACTCTTGATATTACTGTATCTATCAACTTTCAATATTTTAACCACATCATCACTATTCCCTAATGATAGAGCATATTGAGGGTTGCTAAAGGAATCATACAACTCATTTATCTTATTACTATCTTCAGATGCAAAAAATATATCAGCAGTCACATCGTACAAAAATTCCCTCAACAGAATGGCTTTCACTACTTCCCTACCTTTTATCTTTGAATAATTCCATAAGTCTTTTCCTTGTCCTTTGTTCTTTAGAATACAACCTACACTTATTTTATTTTTTTTGAAGTATTCTAAAGCATCCCTAAACCCATAACCCAATGCTGCACCGGCAATACCTACTATAGTTGTAGGTGGTGGTGCCAGTATAGATTCCTGATAAAGATGAGTATTTGGGTCCCTAAAGGATGCTGTCACAGAGTAGAGTGATACAATTATTCCATTCATCTACATATCACTTCCTGTTACTTATTTAGAATATGTTTCTCTTATCCATCCACGAATCTTATCGAAGCAATCTCCTAATGCCATGAATTCATCCGTATCTTTATTAAAGAATCCTTTTCTTTCCCCAATGGCATAATCGATGATTTGTTTTTTGAAATCTGATAATGTATTTTTAATCAGTTCTGCATCTATATTGTCATTGTCATCTATTCTGACACTTTCCATAAAGATAGGATTTTTAACGCTCATTAGAGAAGCGCACACCAGCTTGGGGGATATGTCCGATAAAAATCTGCTTTGTCTTCCCACTGTCCAGAGATTCTGAACTGCATCTATCAAAGCCAATACTCTTTCTGCCTTTTGCTCATTTCCTAATTTGAGTTCATATTTATCTCCTGTAGATTTTTCACCCACCCGATCTAATTCAATCAGAATACTTCCACAATAATACCCTGAATGTATCTCTGTTTCAAAAATATTTGGATTTCCACCGGAGCTAACTGACATATAGTTTGTAGCAAAATCTAATTCCCCTAAATATGGTGTAAGTGCTACTAATGGTGAAACCCTCACAGGGCTTGTCCTCTTTATTGTTTCTTTAGTTGCATTCATAAATCCAAATAGATCATCATCTATATATGTCTGGGGTTCGCATTTAGTTGTAGCTGCACTTTTTTCTTTTTCTCCAGCCATGCCTTCAGACAATTCAAAACCCATTACTGCTAGCTGCTCCCTTAATGCTCTTCTCACAGCCTGTGATGAACAATAAGGATATTCTTTACCATCGTTCTTACGAATTTTCTTTATGCTGGATATATTATCAACTTCTTTGTCTGAACCATTCAATGAAGCATAAGTCGCTTTGGTCAGATAAGTAATTGTCAAAGCTTTAGCTTTACTCATTTTTCTTTTCCTCCTTTTCTCTTGGATTTGAATTGTAATAATTGTAGCTATTTAAAGCTCCCATAATACAGTATCCTTTAAAGTCTTCAAATGGAACCTCATTTAATATCCCTTCAAGTATAGAATTTGATACAGATATTCCATACCTAAATTGAAGAGCATTTAATTGAACTATAAAGTCTGTTACTGTCCGTGTCTTCCTCAGTGTAAATAAGTCTCCTTTTATCCTCTTTAGCATTTCTTTGCTTTCTCCCGATTCTTTATAGGCTTGGTTTACAATTTGCTTACCAAGCTTAACAGCAACATCTATCTGTTCTTTATTCATGGTATCCTCCTTTATTATCAAATAATACTCAGTTAGGAAATTAAGCATATTTGATATATTGATAAATTTGCCTTCTTTACCATTGATCACTTTACGGAATGCAATTGATTCAATATCTGATAATATGCAATGCTTATTGAGAACCTTTCTGAAAGTATTATTTCTTGATGGCTTTAGATTACCTTTGTTGTCTGTTTCATACAAAGAATAGAAAACATCCTTTATATTTACACCCTCATCCATAAATCGCTGGATGAGTCTGAAGGCGTAGCTCACATCATTATAGAAAATCATTTCTTTTGTAAGGAATGTTTGCCCCATTTTATCAAAACATATAATAACAATCTCTATTGGAGAAGATACTATATCGCTTAAAAATGCCTTAAATGGATCATCTTCATTTTCATCTTGGCTGGATACATTGCTTCTTAAAATATCGTAAGTATCTACAAAATATGCCCATAGCAATTCATAGGACATTCTGGCTTTACTTATAAGTCCTTTGTCATCAAAGCCAATATTTTTATAGAAATAGTCTTCATCTATAGATCTGAGTGCAGAACTACAGCCAATTTTCTTCTGATTATTTATGTTGTGTGCTATATCTGGAGAATTGAGTAATAGAATAGATAGTTTTGTATCATCTTTTTTATAGTTTATTGTTTCCATTGTGAATTTGGATAATAATTCGCATTCCCAACATATCTTAGCTGGTTTTTTTCCTTGAGTATGAAATGAGGTTGTTGCACTTGTGCTAGCAAAAAGTAAAAATGAAGGTTGTGATATGTCAATTAGATTGCTTGTTAGTTTACCACATACACTACATGTGGATTGTTTTTTAGTATTCTCATCTGGTAATATTTTAATAATGGGCTGACATTCCGGCATGCTAAATAACAGTCTCTTATTAGTGCCCCACAGAACTTTACCTGTTTCATCCAAATATTCATCAACTTTTGCTTTTAATTCTTCATCCATATCTTTATAATCAATACCTTCAGCTTTCCAACTTGATGCTTTAACAAAGTTGCTCACTACTGGTGTTGGTTGTCTTTTGGGTGCAAGGCTAAACTCCCCTGTTTCCCTGTTATACAGCACTAATTCGTTTTTCCTTATTTGTTCCTTGGTTGAAACATTCCAATACTGAGAAGCAAGTTGACTATAACAGCTTTGTAAAAAGCTTCTTATATCTTCTTCGCTGTCACCATGAAAAGAAAGGCAGTCTGAATCAAAGCTGATTTTGATATTATCATTCTCATGTTCAACTTTTTTTGCTATAAAATACAGTCCTGCAATACCGGCGTCAAACCACCAATGATTCCTAGCCTGTATTTTATACTCCATGAAATCCCCCCTTTCCTATATAATTTTTACGCAGCCAAATCCCTGGCTATTCTTGCTTCCAAATCCTGCATCAACTCCTACTTGTAATAAATCTTTCACCCCCTTTATTATAAATTTTCCCGAAGCACCTTTTATTACAGTTTTTTTATAATAGATGAGATTTTGTTTTACTGGTCCTAATGGTATCACTTCTATATCAGATTCTATCGTTTCATTTGTTAACGCATTATATTTTCTTT
>JAAYMO010000094.1 GCA_012521375.1 Clostridiales bacterium | reverse complement strand
ATCTCAACTTTATTAATCATTATTTTGGCACACCCTTTTCATTTAGTAGACATTTAAATTATTACCATAGCTATTTTTTTTATTCATATCATTGTAAGTTGTTTGATAAATTAAATTATTAACTTAATGCCAAAATAGTTTTATACATTTTTGCATTTTTTCAAAGAAAAAGCCAGATATAATCTGACTCTAATAGTTTTATATCATTTTATTGATTTCTTTCTTCAATCTTTTGATTATTCTTTTTTCAAGCCTTGAAATATATGATTGTGATATACCGAGCATATCTGCAACTTCTTTTTGTGTTTTCTCTACACCATCTTTAAGCCCGAATCTTAGCTCCATTATCCTTTTTTCTCTTTCATTTAGTTTTTTTAATGCTATATCTAACAATTCCTTATCTGTCTCATCTTCCAAATATCTATATATTAAATCATTATCAGTACCTAAAATATCCGAAAGAAGAAGTTCATTTCCATCCCAATCTATATTCAACGGTTCATCAAATGAAATCTCTGATTTAACCTTGCTATTTCTTCTTAAATACATAAGGATTTCATTTTCTATGCATCGAGAAGCGTATGTTGCTAACTTGATTTTTTTCTCGGGATCAAATGTATTGACTGCCTTTATCAAGCCAATAGTTCCTATAGATACCAAATCCTCTACTCCTACACCAGTGTTTTCAAACTTTCTTGCTATATAAACTACTAACCTTAAATTCCTTTCTATTAACACAGATCTAGCATTGCTCCCAACTTCATTTAACTTAGATATCCATATAATCTCATCATCAATATCTAAAGGCGGCGGCAATGCTTCATTACCACCAATGTAGTGGATCCAACCTTCATCAATAGGTTTTGTTTGTTGCTTCAGTTTAACAATCAATAATATTAATTGAAGGGCTAGTAACCTAAACAATTTATGCACTATTTTCCCCCCTATTATGATCACTTATTATTTCAGGATGCAATAATGCGCTATATTCACCGTCTTTAGACAATTTTTTATTATATATTGCTACAATAATATCTTTTACACAGTTTTGGCTGTTTCTATCTTCTTCTATATTCACTCCATCAGGCTTAAAACCAATAAGCAGCCCATTTTCAACTCCAAGAGCCTTAAAAGGTATGAATCTAAATTTTGTTATCCATTCAGATCTAGACAACACCGATGCAATTGCATTCAAATTATTTTCTTTGTTATCTTCAAATATCTTTTGAATGTCTAGGGGCAGCAATTCCTTAATAGCTTCGTATTCAGCAACCAAAACTGGCATATTTGTAATAGGATCAGTAAGAGAATTTCCTGTGTCGATCAACGCAACCAGATATGCTTTTTTGTTTTCTTTGGTGATAGAAACATCTAATAGTATTTTTTCTCTTCTTATTCTAGATACTATATATCCCCATGAGAATCTAACAAATATGTAAGCAAACAAAATTGACACAAGTAAAAGCTTTGCTGGAAAACTTTCTATATAGAATATACCTTTATAAGTGAACTTTACACCATTTATCAGATAATATATTCCAAAAGCCGCTCCTCCAAAAATTATAGAAATTATATAAAATACCAAAATTTTTCTAACGAATTCTTTCAAAGTATAAGGATTAAATGCTACCACTATTATGAATAGTGAAAATATTATTTTTAAAAGCCATGTATAGAGATATTCAAAACCTGGATAATAATAAAAGACTGCATAAATAGCGCCTGCTAAAGATGCCAGTAATACGTTTATTTTCTTATAGCGGCTTTTAGTAAGTTTTGCAGTACTTAAAAGTATTAAATAGTTCATCAAGAGATTTTCCACAAAAATTATATCCCCATATACATACTTGACCATATTCCCACAAACCTTTTCTAAATTTAATTTATAATGTAACAATGTAAGATTTTTATAAGCTATTACTATAATTAATTATAAAAACATAAGTGGAAAATATTTGTCATTTTTGGAAGTCGAAATAAAAAAGTACATTGTATAAATTTACATAAAATTTCCTTTTATTTTCAAAAACTCTTTTAAACTATTTAAAATACTATTAGCCACTTGTTCTCTAAATATATTTTTATTCATTTCCGTTTTTTCATGGGGATTTGAGTAGAAACCTAATAATACAATAATAGAAGTGTCCTTAGATTCTATTAATTTTCTTATAGTTAAATTGGTTTTACTGCTACAATTTATAATCCCTCTGTTATAAAACTTAGTTGCTTTTATTAGCTCTCTCTGTATTTTTTTTGCCAGCAGTTCTGCATCTTTACT
>JAAYMO010000093.1 GCA_012521375.1 Clostridiales bacterium | reverse complement strand
GATATCTTCTTGCTGCCTTTGCATTGTTATTATGCTTTATTGCATATTCAACTACTCTTTGACGAAACCTCATCTCTTCTGTTATAATTACTTTCATAGGAAAGATCCCTCCGATTTCTGTTTTTTTGTGGTAGATAACATTATATCAGAGGTCTTTCCTTTTTTCATGCTTCCCTGTCACAAATGTATTATCTCATATCAATTTTTTTAAATTATACTTTTGAAGATGCAAACCTATAAAAGTATATAAACATAGTACCTATATTTAATACAACAAATATATTCATCAATGTATAGCCAAAAGATAAGCCTAACATAATTGCAAATCCTGAAATATAAAATACAAAAGTTGATATTTTTCCATATATATTTGCAGGTATAACTGTATCGTTATTGTATAAAAAATACCCGCCAATCACCATGAGCAATTCTTTCAGAGTCATAATTACTAAAATCCAATAACTTACTTTTTTTCTTAAAACAAATATGGCTAAAACCGAAATTAACATCATTTTGTCTGCTAAAGGATCTAAAATTGTCCCTAATTTAGTTATCATACCATACTTTCTTGCCATATAACCATCTAGTATATCTGTCAATGCAGAAATTGCAAAAACAAAAAAGGCTATTCTTTCACCATAATAAGGTATATATAAATAACTATAGATCATAGGCGGCACTAAAACAATTCTTAATGATGTTAGCATATTAGGTGTAATCATAGCCCCATCCCCTAATTAAAATATCTATCAAATATATTTTTTCCATTAAAGAATTCTTTATTAAATATGTTATTTACATAATATATAACATTATTCTTAATCACCAAATTAAACCATTATTGTAATAGACAAGCACAACCTAGATTCCTGAGAATAAACTGTAAATGATAAATATATTGTAGGGGTGATTGTATGAAGTTCATAAAAAACTTATTGTGTTTTATCATAGTATTGATCATGGTAATATCATTATTTAGCGGCTGCAGTAAAAGTGATTTAATAACCATAAGACTAAATGAAGTAGTGCGTTCAATTTTTTATACTCCTCACTATGTAGCAATAAACAAAGGATTCTTTGAAGAGGAAGGAATAAAAATCGATTTAACTACAGGTCAAGGTGCAGACAAAACTATGACTGCTTTGCTTGCAGGTGAGTGCGATATAGGATTTGCAGGTCCTGAAGCTTGTATATATGTATATAACCAAGGAAAAGAAGACTATGCAGTTATATTTGCTCAACTTACAAAATGCGATGGTTCTTTCTTAGTTGCTAGAGAACCAGATCCAAATTTTGATTGGAAAAAAACTGCTGGTAAAACCATCATAGGCGGAAGACCTGGCGGTGTACCGCAAATGACACTTGAATATATCTTAAAAAAGAACGGAGTAATACCTGGAGAAGACGTTGAAATGATCACAAATCTCCAATTCACTGCAACTGCTGGAGCTTTTAAAGGCGGTGTCGGTGATTATGTTGCCTTATTCGAACCTACAGCCTCTATGTTAGAATTAGAAAATGCAGGCAGTATTGTTGCCTCAATCGGTGAAGACAGTGGTTTAATAGCTTATACAGCATACTTTGCGAAAAAAAGCTATATAGAGAAAAATCCGGATATAATTCAACGTTTCACCAATGCTATTTATAAAGGTCAATTATGGGTACAAAACAATAAGGCAGAAGATATCGCAAAAGAAATCAAATCCTTTTTCCCAGATGCAGACGATGAAATATTAGTAAGAGTTATCAACAGATATAAAGAAATAGACGCCTGGAATAACACGCCCATATCAATCCCTGAATCATTTGATTTGCTCCAGGAAGTAATGGAAACAGCTGGTGAGCTAGATAAGAGAGTAGATCACAGTATATTATGTGATGACAGATTTGCTAAAGAAGCTGTAAAAAACATTAAATAATTCGTAACATATTTTAACGTTCAAAATATTATATTACTGGGACAAGAGATTTGTCCTATCTAAAATCCAATACCATATGACCTCCTTTAATAGGGGTAGCTTTAAGCTGCCCCTATTAAATTATAATAAACATGATTTAATCACTTTTATAGTAAACAAGAATATTATAAAGTGATGGAAGTTATCGAAGGAGTGGTTTTATGGAGAAGGTAGTTGAAGTAGTTGATGTATCTATGAACTACCATACCCTTGAGGGTGAAACCCAAGCAATACGAAAGCTAAACTTATACATTACGAATGGTGAATTTGTAAGCATTGTAGGACCCAGCGGTTGTGGTAAATCTACGCTACTATCTTTAATCTCTGGTATTATTATGCCAACATCAGGAAAAATATTGGTAAATGGAAAGAAGGTAGATGGACCTTCGCCCAGTGTTGGCTATATGCTTCAAAAAGACCATTTGTTTGAATGGAGAACCATAATCAAAAATATAACCATAGGTTTAGAAATACAAGGCAAGTTAAACAAAGAAAACCAAGAATTCGTAGAAAAACTACTAAATGAGTATGGATTATACGAATTTAGAAATTACTATCCAAAACAATTATCCGGAGGAATGAGACAAAGGGTTGCATTGATAAGAACCCTTGCTACAAAGCCCGATATACTTTTGTTAGATGAACCTTTCTCAGCTTTAGATTATCAAACAAAAATAGCGATTTCTGAAGAAGTCTGGTTAATATTGAAGAAAGAAAAAAAGACAGCTATTCTTGTCACCCATGATTTGGCTGAGGCGATTTCCATGAGTGATAGAATAATTGTACTGACAAAAAGACCAGCCGAAATAAAATCCATACACCAAATAAAACTGACTTGTGATTATAAAACTCCCATAACTTGCAGAGAAGCTCCTGAATTCAGGGTATATTTCAATACAATATGGAGGGAGCTGGATGTCCATGTATGATAATATGGAAAAGGATTATGTGTCTGAAGGATACAAAAAATACCTTATCAGTCATAAACGTTTTAAATCAGCTATCAGGGTTTCTAGGATAGTGATTTTAATATTAATTTTTGTACTTTGGGAATTTGCAGCTAATAATGAATGGATAGATCCTTTCATAATGAGCCAACCAAGTAAGATATTATATACCCTGACATCCATGGCTAAAGACGGCTCTTTATTCATTCATACAGGAGTTACCGTATATGAAACTTTAGTAGGATTCGTTATAGGCACCTTACTCGGCTCATTAATCGCTATAGCTCTTTGGTGGTCAGATTTTCTAGCTAGTGTATTGGATCCATATCTGGTAGTATTAAATGCTTTACCAAAAACTGCTCTAGGACCTATTATTTTAGTTTGGATTGGGGGTACAACAAAATCAATAATAGTAATGGCTTTACTTTTTTCTATAGTTGTAACTATAATAAATGTATTTACAGCATTTAGAAATTGTGATGAAGATAAAATAAAGCTATTGAAAACTTTTGGTGCAACCAAGAAACAGATTTTACAGAAAGTAGTTCTACCCTCAGGTGTGACAACTATTATATCTACTTTAAAAATAAATGTAGGCTTGTCTTTAGTTGGTGTTATAGTAGGAGAATTCTTAGTATCTAAAGCTGGATTAGGTTATTTAATTATTTATGGTGGGCAAGTATTCAAAATGGATCTTGTAATGACAAGTGTTCTAATACTGGCAATTGTAGCAGCAGTATTATACCTTTCTGTTTTATGGATAGAAAAAAAAGTATTAAAAATGATGTGAGACTAACTCACATCATTTTTATAATATTCATTATGTCTGTTATGTCTTTAATTATATAAACAGGTTCTACACTGATATCTTGGCAGTCTATAGCCTGACTCCAACTGACAAATACACTATCAACTCCTGCATTATATGCGCATTTAATATCAAATTCACTATCTCCTATCATTAAAGCTTCTTGCTTTTTCCCATTCAATCTTCTCAATGCTTCTAGTATTGGCTCAGGTTCCGGCTTATGTTTTTTAGTATCTTCTAATGCAATAACATCATCAAAATATTTTAACAGGTCAAATAACTCTAAGCCTCTTTTTGCTAATACTTTTCTCTTTGAAGTAACAATTGCAGTCTTGCAACCCATCTTCTTTATATCTCTTAATACAATATCTACATCTCCAAAAACTTCAATCATGTCATCATGTATACTTTCATTATATTCAATATATGTATCAAACATATCCTTAGCATCTGCTTTAGAAAATCTTTCTAAAGTAGTCATCAATGGCTCACCAAAATACCTAAGAATCGTCCAATCATCTACATCCATATCTAAATGTTTTTTTAATGTATATTTAAAGGATTCGATAATTAGTTTATTGGTATTTAATAGTGTTCCGTCTAAATCGAATAGCAAGCAGTTGTATCTCATTGTATTTTATCCAGCCTCCTTCCACATCATTTTACCATAAGATTAGACCTATTGTGATGAAATTCTTTATTATAGTATAATATAATTACATAAAAGGCAGGTGTTTTAATGTTTGAAATATTATCATGGTCTCATAGGTTTTTATTTATTTTTTTTCTTATTACTTTCTTTATAATAAGTGTTGCAATTTATTTTTATGGTAAAAAACACATGAGTCCTTTTATGCCTGTAATAATAATACTGACAGCAGCATTTTCTTTTGCCCTTATGTCTGTCAATGATACAATTAGAGATTATAAAGCCATATATATTGGTCTTATTTTTTGTTTGCGTTATATCATTGTTAGGGAATTGATAATAAAGCTACTAAAAATTGAAGAAGTACTTTTGTTTGATTTGGTAAATATGTTATTGACTATTGGTTTGATATGGCTTTATCGCATTGAACCTCAATATGCAACCAGACAGTTAATATTTACCCTATTAGCCGATACAATGTATTTCTTTATACACTATTTATTAAATTATCTATACAATAAAATTGATTTTACAAAAGATTATTCTATTTATCTAGGGCTTTTTATTCTGATAACACTTATTGTTACTCAGTTATGGGGTGTAGAGGTATATGGCTCCAAAAATTGGCTTGAAATACTTGGTTTAAGATTTCAACCTTCTGAATTCTTAAAGATATTTTTTATAATTTTTACTTCCATTATTTTAAGCAGAGGTTTAAATAAAAATACCTTTATTTATTCAAGCTCTTCAATAGTTATAATAGTAGCCTTATTTGCACTGCAAAAAGACTTAGGTTCTGCTTTGATATTTTTTGCTGTATATCTCATCATGCTATTTATTGTTGATGACAAATTATATCCAACAATAATATCATTATTTGCTGCTATTACCATGGCAGTTATAAGCTATTACGTATTTGGTCATATTCAATCAAGAGTTGAAGCATGGCTGAATCCTTGGAAATATATTTCCGATAAATCATACCAGGTTACTCAATCTCTTTTTGCAATCGCTTCAGGAGGATTAGTAGGTACTGGGTTAAATCTTGGATATCCAAAATTCATACCCGCAGTTCATACTGATTTCATTTTTTCTGCCATATGTGAAGAAGTGGGTATAATCAGTGGAATCATTATCGTCCTATTATTATGTATAGTAACAATCATAGGGCTCAATTATAGTAAGAACAGTAAAAAAACAGTAAATAAGCTAATTTGCTTAGGGCTTTCATCTATAACAGGTATACAAACATTGATTATTGTGGCAGGTGTACTTAACATCGTACCTATAACCGGTGTAACATTGCCTTTCATAAGCTATGGGGGAAGTTCACTGATATCTCAAACTATTAATATAGGCTTATTGTACTTTATAAATATGAAAGAAAATGGTGAAATTAATGAATAGTTTACACAAAAAACTAAAACTTATTAAATGGTTTTTTACTGCAGCTTTTTTGAGCATTAGTTTATACCTATTAATTTTTAACTTTGCTCAGGCTAAATATGTATATTCTAACTCTTATAATAAAAGATTAAGAAATAATAATCAGAATATTATCAGAGGTGACATTAGAGATAGAAATGATACAATATTGGTATCTTCAAAAATCAATAACAATGGTGTTAATAGAAAATATGAATATGGACGCCATTTTTCTCATGTTATAGGTTATCATTCGCAAAAAATAGGTTCCACTGGAATCGAAGCTTTTTTTGACAAGGTGCTATCATCAGCAAACATAATAAACATCATAAGAAACAAAATTGATAATAAACATGTAAAAGGCAATACTATAAAACTTACGATAGACAAAAATCTTCAAGTTTTTGCTTCAGAATTATTAGATAATAAAAAGGGATCACTGGTAGCCCTTAATCCAAAAACCGGAGAAATACTAGCCCTTGTAAGTAAACCCGATTTTAATCCATCAAAAATTGACTCTAACTGGAATAATCTAGTCAAAGATGAAAATAGCCCACTTCTTAACAGAGCTATTGACGGTTTATATCCTCCTGGTTCAATATTTAAAATAATAACTACTTCTGCTGCTCTTTATAGCGGTTATAAAGATTATGAAATTCAATGCAGCGGTAGTATTAGTGTTGATGGATATGAAATAAAGGATAGTAGTAGCGATAGGCATGGTACAATAACATTAGATAGAGCTTTTGCTCTATCTTGTAATTCATATTATGTAAGCCTTGGGCTTAAACTAGGAAATGAAAATTTATACAAAGAAGCTGTAAAATTTAAGTTTAATAAAAAGCTAACCAATTATCTAGCATCCAAAACTAGCAGCTATAATAAAAATGATAGTGATAGATCATTAGCACTGCAATCTATTGGACAGGGTGATGTACTTATTACACCTATTCATGCTGCCGCCATAGCAGCCATTATAGCAAATGATGGAGTTTT
>JAAYMO010000092.1 GCA_012521375.1 Clostridiales bacterium | reverse complement strand
TTCTTGAAATTCATTACGGAAAGTTAACGCTAAGGAAATTTATACTTTCCTATGAATTATAAAAAGCGTCCACTTCGCGGACATAAGGACGGGGTTTATCCTCTGAATTGGGTTCCATTGCAATAGTTGCAAGAGATATAACATTGTCTTTTCCGTTGCCACATCTTTCCTCAATTATTTTTAACCCTTCTTCATATCTGCTCATTTTTATTCCTCCCCACTTTTTACTCGTTTAACACTATAACTGGTTCTCTTTCATTATCTGAAATAATACCTTATCTATTATAATTAATTCCCATCATATACCAATAATTTGTAAGTTTCAACACATTTCTTTATTTCACTACATATTATAAAAAGTACTATTATCAAAAAAAGGCAGCAATCTTTCCATTTTTCATAGCACAAATTCTATCAGAATATTTGGCTGCAAAACTGATATCATGCATTACAGTCAGAATTGTTCTTCCAAACTGATCAGCAGCATGTCTTAAATGCTCCATCATTTGAACAGAGCGAGCAACATCAAGATTATTCAGAGGCTCATCTAAAAGTACATATTCAGTCTCTTGGCACAAAACCATTGCTACATATGCCCTTTGCCTTTGACCGCCAGAAAGCTCATCTAAATATCTATTCCAACAAAAAACCCTGCACACCAGTGCAGGGCTCAGTAGCTAGGGGTTACGCATATATGAATGCTCCTTGACCTTGTCCAAATGGAAATCAAAAAACTAAATTAAATATTAGTTTGTATTAATCTGAACACTATTACTTGCGCCATCCCAAGATACATCAAACTTTAAAAAATGACCTAACTCCCTAAGTTTAAAATAATTGCTTCCATTAATAACATATCCGGTTAGACTAATATCAATGTCATTTAAATATATTTTAGGCTTGGATAGCTTCCCGATCCTTGTAACTCCATCTCCTTCTACAAGCTCACCACCTACTACAGTGTAAGAGTTCCCTGTAATTATATTAATGGCATTTTTCTCTTTATCCCATACTATATCAAATCGGCTATCCGTATCACTCAAAGCTTTCGCAATATCACGAAGCTTGAAATAATTGCTATTATCAATTTGATATGCATCAAAATCTATCTTTTTGCCATTGACAAATATTCGAGATTTGCTCGGTATTGCTTGTTTCTCTGATGACAAATCCAGCAGAATTGGATTGCGAATAATCATCTGTTTACCATCTTTTTTAACCCAGGCGGACTCATCGGAAAAAACTTGAGCATCATCATAGATTAGAGGAATGACTACTTTACCTGTTTTATCAATATATCCATACTTGCCATCCTTTTTTACAAGAGCCAATCCCTCAGAAAAACTTTTAGCAGAATCATAAATCAAAGGAATTATTAGCTTTCCGGTTTTATCAATAAAACCATATTTATCTATTCCATAATGTCCAGTAGAATAACTATTATCAGTATCCTTAGCAACTAATGCTAATCCTTCTGAAAAATTCTCTACTTCATCATAACTATCTAATGAAATCACTTCTCTTCCAGTTTTATCAATAAATGCCTCTCCTTTATCAATTTTTCTAACCCAAGCCAATCCTTCTGAAAAATTTCTTACTAAATCATATTTTATAGGAATGACTATTTCTCCAGTTTTATCAATAAAACCGGCGAGACTTCTTCCGTCTATATAATCATATACACCTGCCAATCCTTCAGAAAAACTATTAACATTTGCATATATAGCAGGTATAGCTAGTTTTCCACTTTTATCAATAAAACCCCATTTCCCCGTATTTACTACGAATCCATCTGAAGGAGATGATGAACCATTTAAAAATCTGCTCATTTCTTCAGAAAAGTTGTCAGCATAATTCTCTGCAATACTGAAAACTTCTTTTCCTGTTTTATCAATAAATGCCGTTTTATTATTAATTTTAACCTTGGAAAGCCCATCAGAAAAACTGTAGTCCAAACGATAATTAGCAGAAATAACTTCATTTCCTCTATTATCAATATAACCATATCCATGATATGTTCTTATCAAAGCTAATCCATCAGAAAAATGATCTGCATACAGATATTTTGCAGGTATCACTTCCAAGCCATTTATATTAATAAAGCCATATAGACCATTCTTCTTGACTTGTGCTACTCTATTTGAAAAAGGTCCTACACTTGAATATTCTGTAGTCAATTCAACTATTTCAAGTTCTTCTTGAGTATAGGACTCAGCATAGACACATGGTAATGTAGTTAGAATTATAAGAAGTGATAAACAGAGTGAAAGAATTATTTTCTTTGTTTGTTCCATTTTAGTGCCTCCCAATCTTCATAATTTTTCTATTGCTTACTCTTTGCATTATACATAAAGTACTCAGGTATAGCAATCAACCTTACAGATAATATTAATCAATATCTATTTTGAATTAGTAGAAATGTATGTAACATCAGGTAGTAATTATAAAACACGCCATCTTCATAAGAAAGGCTTCCATTGGAAGCATTTTAACAATCAAGGAAACCTTTCTTGAAATTCATTACGGAAAGTTAACGCTAAGGAAATTTATACTTTCCTATGAATTATAAAAAGCGTCCACTTCGCGGACATAAGACAAGCCTACTGTCCTTGTAAAAGCCTCTGGTAAGAGCTACACCACAGCTTTTCCCAACTAGCAGGCTTGCCATTATAAAAAGGACTTAATCCTCGCGGTTAAGCCCTTTTTATTCAGAAATGATTTTTATTGCATTAACTTAAATTATGCCGTAAAGCAGTTATTTTGCCTTTTTGACTGTTCTGCCCATAACCATGCCATTTTCATCCTTAAAAAACTGAATGGCAGTATGTACTCTGTCATCCTCATTTGTCCATACTGTTTTCCATACACCTGCTTCTATGTCTTCAAACAGGAAGTCCAAGGAAACCTTCACTTTATTGCCATTGTACTCATAATACGCAAATTCATCATCATGAGTAACTTCCTTTATGGATTTTCTCATTACAAAGGCATTAGCAAACTCATCCTCCGAGCTAGCGATGGTTTTATCATTTGTTCTGGACTCAGGTGCAGGATTTAATAATTCTTTGAGATACTGTTCAGCTTTCTCGTAGTCTGCTTTTTTCTCGTCCAGAGGTAAATCAAAAAGTACACTGGCTTCTTTATTGTTTTCATTAATTGTGATTTCACCTGTTTCTTCATTGTAGCTTACTGTTTCATTGTTGATAGAACTTCCAGTGCCAGCATAAAGATATACTCCTCTATCGGCAAACATCTCAATACTATCGCATTCAATCATTCTGTAAATGACTCCGTCTACTACACATTCGCTATATCCGCCATTCATGGTGAATATGTTCACCAGCCAGGGCTTTTGCCCCTTTATAAGGGGAGAGACTATAAATGTAATTTCACCAAAACTTTCATCACTGACATCAGGCATTGGGCTCCCATCTTTTCTTTCAATTGAGATTACAGCGTAGGTCCTGTCTGGATGAATATCCTGCGATGAATTTCTAAAATCGCTTAAGTTTTCGCCGGAGGTGATACCCATAAGTGTAAAGGTATAATCTCCAGAAGTTATAGATTGATTTATATGAACTGCATTTTCACTATCGAAAGCTTTTGCAAGGGTCTTATCTCCCAGATTTTCAGCAACCTGTTTCGGGCTTAGAAGCTGCCATGCAGCAAATACCGACCCTGACATAATAAAGATAACGGCAGCAATAATGGCAACTGATATTTTTTTACGTGCTGGTTTCATAGTTTTACTCTCCTTAATTCTATGCCTAATCTCCTGATTTAGAGCTTCACTAGGTTCAGCTGTCGAAGAAAGTGCCTGATTTAACAATTGATCTAGTTCTTCATATTTATCCATACTGATAACCCTCCAAGACATTTTTTAGATTTTTACGAGCCTTGTGGAGTCTGCTTTTTACAGTACCCTTGGGAATTCTAAGGGCTAATGCTATCTCTTCAACCGACATTTCTGCAGTGTAGTACATGTACAAGGGTATTCTAAGCTTGTCATTAAGTTTATCCGCTGCAGTTCGTATTACTGCGCAGCGTTCTCTTAAAATGACAATCTCTTCTGGTGTTGACATGTTGGTGCACATGATGTTGACCATATCTTCGTTCAGTTCTCCCTCGGGGGCTATTCTTTGCCGCCTGGCATATTTACGGCGATTGTTCTTCCATAGTCCAACTGCGACAGAAATAAGAAAACCTTTTGGATTATTGTTCTTATCAATTTTATTACACATTTCCATCGCTTTTAAGAAAGTTTCCTGATACAGGTCATCAGCATTATCCTTGTCTTTCACAAGCCTAAGGCAAAATCCATAAACAGCTTTACCATACAGCATCACAAGGCTATCAATATCTATATTGTCCAATGTTTTACTCCTCTCCGCATGGCACAACTTAATTTAATTCTTTCTGCTATAGCATTCTTAATGCAATATTGCAAATCCATCCCATTCACCTAGAATAGCTATTCCATTAATATATTGTCTCTTACTGGTCATCTGGTTCATTTTGCCATAAAAAATATCCATATATTTATCCATCCAATACCTAGTATGTTATTCAACCATTCATATATGAACCTAATTTTCCCAATCATCATATATCATAACTCAAACTACTCAATATAATCTATATCTTTGTTTGTTTTAAATGGCGAAAAACAAGAATTAATGCTGTCCTCTAATATCAACGGCATTGGCTGGTGTATGTATAGCTCCAAATAAAAAATGAGTTGCCAAATCTGCTGACAACTCATCGCTAACCAGCGATATCAGATATTAACTCGAAGCTTGTTCTTATAAGCCTGTTTGTCCTCATACATCAATGTGTCAATATGTTTTAGAAAATCTGCTGCGGTTTTGTGGGATTGATAGTCATACACAGCATAACCCATACTGAACTCAAGCTGATATGGATAGGAACCAGATTTGTTATGCTTTTCAAGGCAATTCTTGATTCTGTAAACCAACACTTCCAAGTCGCTTTTGCTTGATATGTCCAGAACGATACAAAATTCATCACCACCGTATCTAGCAATAAAATCACTGGTTTTAAGACAGCCTTTTAGCAGTTTTGCTGCGGTCTCCAATGCATTATCCCCTGTGTCATGTCCATATGTATCGTTAATATATTTAAAGTTATTAATATCTATTAAAATGGCAGAAAAACTCTTCTCTGCGGTGCTCATATTAATTTTTTCCTTTAAAAATGCATCAAGTTTTTTTCTATTATTTACTCCTGTCAAATAATCGGTATACATGCTGTGATTCTGAATATTTATAAACAATACCAATAAAGAAAGAACAACTCCATTGAGTACGAGTGATAGTCCATAGAATTTAATTTGTAATATGATACAGACAAATGGAGGAATTGCAAAAAAAACAAGTGAGAAGAAGCTCTTTTTCCCCAGATTCCTACGGTTTATTATGATTATAGTAAACGCCACAAGCATCAACATAATTGTAATAAAAGCCGGAATCCAAAAGAGTGGTCCTCTATGGTAAATATTATCCGAATCGATATAATAAAACCATCCAAAAAATTGAGAAAATATTAGAGTAATAATATTAATCACATTAATGAAACAAAGAGGGTAAAACAACTTTTTGGTTTTTCTTTCATCATGAAATATCTGAAAATGAACATATGCCAACCACAATGATGGTAAAACAGGATTCATCAGAAAAATTAGGAAGTTTCCAATACGATTAAGCACAATATAAATTATAGAGGTATTACCGTCAAATCTGCTTAGTATATCTACTATCAGCATGAAAATAGTTGAATATAGCATCGACATATAAAGCTTGTCCGACATAGAATCTTTTTCAAAAAGCTTAAATGCATGAAAATAGATGATTAGAACTATCCCAATAGAATAGATGTTTAATATTGCATTATTCTCCAGACTCATTAATATTCACTCCGTATTAAGACTTCACTAATACATTTATTACTACAAGTTCATTCAATATAATATATCAAATCTGCTGTATGCTATAATGAGTATAATGTTATAATAAATCTGGGCGGCTATTCATGTCAACTTATTTAAATCACTTTATATCATTCTAAAATAAATGTCAATTTGGACTACTCCCCTCTAACAATTTGTTACACTCCTGCCAAAGCTTCATAAGTTTTTCAGACTTCACATTACGCAGTAGCTTTATGTCTGAATTCGACTTCTCTCGACGCATATTTCATCCTTTTTTGGAAATCTATTGAGTTTTTCTACAAAAAACTATACAATCAATATAATATAAATAACCTAAAAGGAGGATTTTTATGGCAATAGCATGGACTCCTAACTTATCGGTCGGTGTTAATCAAATTGATGACCAACACAAAATATGGTTTGAAAAGGCTAATGAACTGTTTGAAGCCGGAAAAGCACAGAGAGCAAAAGAATACATAAATACAATGATTGATTTCTTAGATGAGTATACAAAACAGCACTTTAGAGATGAAGAAGCCTATATGGAAAAAATCGGCTACCCTGAAATTGATGCCCAAAAGAAAGCACATGCAAGCTTTATCAAAGATCTTGCCAAATTGAAGAGCGAATATAACGAGTCCGGAGGTAATCTTCTAGTTATAATAAATGCAAATAAAATGGTTATAAACTGGCTTACAAATCACATAACAACCATGGACAAAAAAATAGGCGATTATGCGAAAACTCTTTAGAATAGTATAAGGGATTACATGCCAACTTCGGCTTGTAATCCCACATTACTATTCAACTTCAACTTCTCAAAATCTTCTCCATTGGCTTGCCTTTTGCCAATTCATCCACCAGTTTATCAAGCCAACGGATTTTTTGCATTAGAGGGTCTTGGATTTCCTCTACACGATGCCCGCAAATCACGCCTTTAATATTTATAGAATTAGGGTTTATCTGCGGAGCCTCTCTAAAGAAGGTTTCGTAATCAACATTCTTCTCAATCTGTGCCTGCAAACCGGAATAGTCATACCCTGTCAACCAGCAAATCACTTCATCAACCTCAGATTTGGTACGCCCTTTTCGCTCCGCCTTTTGAACCAGCAGTGGATAAACCTTTGAAAAGGCCATCTTGTATACGCGATCATTTGTCATATGTATCACTCCCAAATGATTTCTTTATTACGCATCACCGTAAAATACCGATGATGCGTTTAAGTATCCAAGCTTTCAATAATACCGTGTTTTATCACTTTATCATAAATCTCACTGAAAAGCTCTCTTGCACCTCCCCCAAATCTTATATCTATAACACTCATAAAGCTGTCATAAATTATCTTACCTTTAAATGGAAGCAAAACGGTTTCAATTTGAACAGGCAATTCTCGTTGCAATGCATTCGCTACCGAATTACATATACCTTTTATCCCATATAGCAAGTCTTTACCTTGACTATTTGGAGCAATTGCAACAGCATATTCGGGTCGATACTCCATAATCAAAAACATTCCTTTTTTATGTTTCGATCTCCACAACATCAAAATATCTATTTTCTCTTGAGGAAGCTCTGTCTCACCAATATATTCATTTATTAGTTCTGGTTCATTCCAAAGAACATCTCTCACTTTTTTTATCATCATCCAATCAATAGTATTAGGATACTCCGGCTTAATTTTTGCTCTTACCACACTCTTTCGTTCATTGACATAACTTATCAAGCCAAACCATGTTTCATAAAAAAGCCTACTCTCATCAGGACTTAACTGCGCTGTTTTTGCATCATCAAATATAGCGCAACATTTCTTGTATTTTTTGCCGCTTCCGCACGGGCAAGGATCATTGCGTTTGATTTTTGTTCTTTCCAATTTTGGAAATTTAATAATATTTTTATATCGCTTACTTAAAATCTCACGCAATTCTGATGGAGTATGTCCTTTATTTTGCCACATCCGCGTATTGTTTTTTGCATGCATAATGAGATCTGCAAATTGCTGCAATTGCTTCTCGTCTCTAAATATTATATTATGCTCATTCAATATAGAACCTAATTCTCTTATCTCATCACTATAAGTTAAAATTTCCTTAATTTCTTCATAGGCTACTGTTGTATTTCTATTGAAACCAAAAGCATCCAGCATAAAACTGAACACATTCCACCAATAGTCATTATCCTCATAACCTTCATCCACATATTTAAGGAATTCATCTTTATCTGGTACATAGCGAGGTTTGTCCGCCTGTTGTTCCAGCAAATATTCAACCTGTTTAAAATCATCAAAAAAACAATAATGCACGATGTATTCTTTGTAAAAACCATACCAGCCATTTTTTAATACAAGGGGCAAGAGCAGTATATATATCTCCTCTTTTGTCGTCTTATCTTCATTTTGATCATTGAAAATATTAACGAAATCATCACGGCGTATAATCCCATATAGATTCACCGCCGCTCTAGCATATGAATCAAGCAACTTACGGATATTCGCCCTACCTCTTGGACAACGAACAATATCTGAAGTTGGGTTATATCGTTCAAATATTTCCTTTGCTTTTTCTTTGTTCATATTATTTCGACTCCAATCTTCTAAAAGTGTCCTCTGCTCTCCATCACTTA
>JAAYMO010000091.1 GCA_012521375.1 Clostridiales bacterium | reverse complement strand
GCATCCTTTATTACTATTTCTTCTGCACCTGCATTTATAGCTCCTTCACAAGCTGCTACAACTTCCCTTGTCATTTGCTCAGCATAAATACTGTAAAACTTTTTTTCAATATCGCATTCATCCCATCCAATAGTTGGGGTAATACCCTCCATATCAGCGCTTATAAATACTTTCATAATAAAATCCTCCTCACAATGCTAATTCTTTTTATTTAAACCCTTGGGTAATTTCAATACAGCGCTTTGCAAGTATTTCTACAGGGTCTATAAATTCATTTCTCAGACCCAACTTATCCGCTAAAAGTGGTAATTCAGTACATCCCAAAATTATAGGCATTTCCTCATCAACCATATATTTTTGCATAAGGCTTTGAAATTCTATTAAATCCACATTAAATTTCCCTGATTTCACATTATATATCCAATTCATGATTATTACAATATCTGCTTCATCAGGCTTTATAATGTTTAAATCAAATTCTTTGAATACTTTGCTATAAATATCTGTCTTATATGTACCAGCAGTTGCAAGAAGCAAATAATTTTTTACACCTGGTTTTGACCTTTTTAAAAAAGCTGCTGTCTCTCTTATCATATGAAGAACTTTTGCCTTGGTGTATTTTACAATATCATCATAAAAATAATGTGCTGTATTACAGGGTATAATTATGAAATCTGCTCCCATCATTTCCAGCTTTATCGCTGATCTAATTATTTCAATTCTCGGATCTTCACCGTCATAGCAGATAAAATCAGTTCTGTCAGGAATCTGTGAATTACTGTCTATAACAATATGTAAATGCTCTTGATCAATGGAAGCCGGTGTGAATTGAATAATCTTATTGTAAATATCACAAGTTGCTGCAGGCCCCATACCTCCTAGGATTCCAAGAATCATTTTATTTCACCCCAATATAATTCTTTAATATATCCCTAGTCTTTCCATTAAAGCCCACAACTTTACCGCTTGTAATCATTGAGTTCAATATCGCTTCTTCTTCACATTCTACTACTGCCCTAAAAATAATATCTATTTTATCTTCTCTCAAAAGTTTCACTTCAATTATATCAGTCTCATAGTAATTTTTTAATATGTTTGCAGTAGAAAAAGCAATCATTATCTCACCACTGCCGTGTCCAATATATGAACCTAATCTAGCCAACCCTACACCAGCCCTCTTGCAGATTCTTTTTAATTGTCTGCTGCTTAAGGGAATATCGGTAGCAATTATAGATATGATCGATCCCTTATCCTCATAATTATTTGTTTCCCTACCTTTCTTAGAAATTCTACTACCTATTCTATCTCCATTTATAGTGAGATCTTCTAGCCTGCCATGATTGGATAGAACCAATACTCCGACTTTATAATCCTTACCATCAAGCTTTACAATCCTTGAAGCGGAGCCTATTCCACCCTTTAGTTGGTGGCAGCTCATCCCTTTGCCAGCTCCTACATCTCCCTCTTGAAAGTCAACACAAGCCTCTTCTATGGCTTTATAAACATGCTCCTTCTTCACTGCCCTTATCTGTATATTATTCAAATAACTGTCATTACATTCACATATTACAGGATTTAATGATTCTAATCTTACATTTTCTTTATTGCATTGCTCAATCATATACTCTACAACTGCATCATGAACAAGACCTACATTTAAAGTATTAGTCATAGCTATAATGGACTCTAAAGTTCCCAGCTCATCTATCTGAACAAGGCCAGCCGTCTTGCCAAAGCCATTTAAAACATAGGAAGCGGCAACAAGTTTATTTGTATAAATGTTTTCTTTCATAGGAAGAATCACCGTTACACCAGTTTTGCTCTCTTCAGTATCAATTGTACAGTGCCCTACTCTTATCCCTTCTATATCAGTTATCTTGTTAAGCTTACCCTTTGGAAGCTGACCTATAGATATTCCATAGTCTTCTATTCTTTTTTGTTTCGTCATTTTTTTGCTCCTCATCAATTCATCTTTTTTAGCGAAAACTTATCTTATTCTGATTTTAATCGTAAACTCGTTGGTATAAACGAGTGTTTACATTAACGCCCCATGCAATACCATTGCGAACCCAAAACTTTAAGCGATACACTGGAACAGGCTCCTCACGGAAAGTCAAAAACCATGTCTCGCCGCAAAACTTAGCAGTCATTTCCCCTACTCTATCTGCTACTTTTAGGTTTCCATCTTCCATATATACCTTTAAATCTGTAGGTATACCCTCATGACAACTATAAGTTCCAATTAACATTTCAGGTTGAGTAAAGTCTTCTCCTGTTGGATGTAGCCAATAATGGTCTTCTTCAAGTGGACGTCCCATTACCATGTTATACATCATCCAACATAAATCCTCCACATTTTCCTCGCTCATATTGCAAAGCACTGAAAAGCCATAGTTTTCACCCTTTAGGAGCCCTCCAAAAGAAGATACTCCATGCAACCCTCCCGAGTGTTCACAAATGATATGTCCATGTTTAACTCGTTTGTTAAGACCGAAACAATAAAAAGCTTTTTCTTGTTCAGGAAATTCAGCCCCTATCAGCATTTCAACTGCTTTTGAAGGTATTGCTTGCTTGCCATCGATTATACCATTATTGGATAAACATTGATAGTATCTTGCCAAGTCACGTGATGTAGACTTGACACACGCAGAACCTCTAAATGGAGGTAGTATTGACCAATTATTATCAGCAATTAGTTTACCATCATCATCGTAGCTAAATAAATCAGTAATATTACCTCTGGATATTTTTAACGCCTCACTACAATCATAATCAAGAACACTTCTAGTCATTCCTATAGGCATAAAAACTTTCTCCTGTAGATACTCCTCTAAGGACACCCCTGCCGCCAAATCAACAATATAGGACAAAATTGCATATCCTTCATTTGAATAGCTCATATACTCACCGGCTCCACCTAATGTAGGGTGTCTCCCTTCTGCAATATAGTCAATAATTTGATGGATATTATCCATTTTATTAATTGCAGTGCGACGCATCTCTCTCAACCATTCACTATCGCGGCAATTGCTGTTCATTGCTATAGACCATTCTAAGGTTTCCATAGGAGGTATACCGGCAGTGTGCATTGCCAAATGTCTGAGAGTTACACTATCTCTTGGATTTCCTGGTACTTCAAAATTAGGGATATATTTATATACAGGATCATCAAAGGATAGTTTCCCTTCCGTTGCTAAAATTGCGCAAGCTAAGGCTGTCATAGACTTGCTCAATGAAGCAATACCAAAGATAGTATCTCCATCAATTGGCTTAGTCTTGTTTATATCTCTATTCCCGTATCCTTTTTCAAATACTATTCCTTGTGGCCCGCGAATACAAACAGAAACTCCATGTAACTTTTTTTTCTTAATTCTTTCAGCCAACTTGTTGTCAAGCTCATCAGTATCAAAATACATGGTATATTCCCCCTTTAAGCATAACAGCCCTCAAAAATTCTCATCTTAATAAATATGAGCATATCTGTTGATAGATGCTAGAATAATTTATTATAAAGTAATTCTAAGGAGTAACCTTACACCAAGATTACTCCTTATTCAGTTTACCCCTACTTAATGTCATTAAAGTAAATACTTCCATTTTCAGTTACAACAAGCCCTTCGATGTCATTGCGATATGCACAGTATTCCACATCTGAATATAATGGAACCATTGCACAATCTTCGAAAATTTTCATCTGTATTTCTCCTATCATTTTTGTTCTTTTATCAGAATCAGGTTCATTGACACATTCTTGAATCATTTTCTTGTATTCCTTAAAACCTTCTTCAGTCTTGCTGTTTAAATCATAATAGCAGTAGTTTAGTATCAGTATAGGCTCGCCCCAACCAAGAGTCTCTATACCTGCATCATAGTCATCAGCATTAATTCTTTCGTAAATATAATTCCAATCTATAGTATCAATAGTCATATCTATGCCAATTTCCTTAAGCTGTAGTTGCATTTCCTGAGCAACAGTAACACTTGTGCCTGAAGAACGGGCTAAGAAATTAAACGTAAGCCTCTCACCATCTTTATATAAGTAGCCATCGCTATGCATTTTATATCCTGCTTCAGCTAACAACGCCTTTGCCCCTTCTATATCATTTGCTAAATCCTTTCTAAAATATTCTTCAGCTTCTTTACTATAATTCTGCATTGCAGGTGTAATCATAGCATACTCTGGCTTAAAGGAACCTTTACACATAACTTCCATAGCATCACGATCAAGAGCTTTCATTATTGCTTTGCGAACCCTAATATCACTTAGATGCTTGCTTTGCTGGTTGAGTTCAAAATACTCAATATTAGGGAATGTAACATCTAGAATAGTTATGCCATCAACTGTAGAGAGCTCTGCATACTGCTCCATATCAATGCTAGTAAGTATATCAATATCTCCTTCTTTTAAGGCAGTGGTAAGAGTGAATGATTCAACATCTGCCATTTTAACTGTTATGGATTCGAGCTTCGATGGTCCCTTATTCTCAACTAGAGGATTGCAAGTTTTGTAATAAGGATTAGGCTTTAGTATAACATGAGAACCGGGAACATACTCATCTACATAGAATAGTCCATAAGGCATTGCTCCCCACAGAAGTTCGTCACGCGACATGCTTTCAATCTGTTTTTTACTTATAATACCTATGAAAGGTTGGGTTAAGAAATATTCTAAATCAGAGCGATACTCACTGAGATGACATATAACATCACGCCCGTCAACTTCCATTGATTCAATATTGCTATATCCAAAACCCCAATCTGAATCGGGCATGCCATCTCCATCACTATCTTCAAGGCCATATTCAATGGATGCAATAAAATCTTCTGGACCTAAGGGTGTACCATCTGCAAATTTCATTCCTTCAGGAAATGTCAAGCGTATAGTCTTGCCATCCTCACTGACCTTATAATCGGAACAAATATTAGGCAGTAGTTTCGATGGATCATTAGGGTCCTGTATAAATAAAGTATCTGAAATTAGATTCTGTGAGCTATACCAGCTGGCGCAACGAAATGGATCAGTTCCTACCCATTCGCTATCATACAAGGTCAATGTCTTGCGACCTGTGGCTTCTCCTGATACTGAGGCTTGAGATTCATTAGAAGCAGTAGGCGCACTGGAACAGCCAGCAATTACACTGAGAATCATAACAGTTGTAATAATTAATGCTAATAATCTTTTTTCATTGTTATTCCTCCTCTTATTAAATTCTTATATACTACGCATTTGCGTTAGTATCTATCCTTCGTAAAGAAAACAGGAAACTTTATGTAGAGGGTTAATCTTATAATCTCCTGGGGAGCTACTTTTGCATCGTTCATCGGAGTGAGGGCAGCGCGGGCTAAAACGACAACCTTTAGGTATATTTATGAGGCTTCCTGGGTCACCACACATAAGATGCTTTTTTTCTCCCCTAAGCTTTGGATCGAGTATAGGTGATGCTGCCATAAGACCTTGAGTATATGGGTGTTTCGCTTTATTGACAACTTCCGATGTTGGGCCAATTTCTACAAGCTTCCCAAGATACATTACCGCAATTCTATCGCTCATATATCTTATAACATTAAGATCATGTGTTATAACCAAGTATGTGAGTCCCATGCTCTTCTGCAAATCTAACAAAAGATTTAAGATCTGGGCCTGAACTGAGATGTCGAGAGCGGAAGTCGGTTCGTCTAAAATCATTATCTTTGGTTTTAAGACTAAAGCCCGAGCAATTGCTATACGCTGGAGTTGCCCACCGGAAAGCTGATGCGGATAACTATTGAGATATCTTTCATCCATTTTTACTAAATTAAGCGCAACACGGGCTATTACTCTAGCCTCGGCTTTTCTTTTGCCGTGTAGTATCAATGGTCTCATGATAGAACTCTCCACTGTCTGCCTTGGATTGAGATTTGAAGCAGGGTCTTGGAATACCACAGCTATTTCTGAACGCAACCTCTTTTCTTCTTCCTTAGTAGCACGTGTAATATCCACGCCATCTACTATTACTGAACTTTCAGAAGGTCGGGTGAGATTCAATATTACACGAGCAAGGGTAGTTTTTCCGCTTCCTGATTCTCCAACTAGTCCAACAATTTCCCCTTTATTTATAGTCAAGCTGACATCATCAACTGCTTTAACAATCTGTTTATTTCTCCCAAAGAGGCCGCTGGATATTGTAAAATACTTTTTAAGTCCATTTATTACAATCATCGGTTGCTGTTTATCCATCAAATGGCCTCCTTTCCGCGATGGCAACGATAAAAGTGATTTTCATTGACATTTCTTGTCATTGGATCTTCATCGAAACAAACATCTTTTGCCATTGGACATCTATTGGCAAATCTGCAACCAGGTTTTACTTCAGTAAGTCTCGGAACAGTTCCTTCTATTGTCTGAAGTCTTCCCTCCGCTTTAGTTTTCCTTGGTAAAGCTTTCATCAAAAGTTTTGTATACGGGTGTATAGGATTTTCAAATATCTCATATACATCTCCCTGTTCAACTATTTCGCCGGCGTACATTACACCTATTCTATCTGCTATCTCAGCAACGAGTCCAAAGTTATGTGTTATCAGCATAATAGAGGTATTGTACACATCTTTCAGTTCTTTCATTATTTGAAGTATCTGGGCCTCTATAGTAACATCCAACGCAGTTGTTGGTTCATCGGCTATCAATAACTCCGGTTTTCGCGAAAGCATCATTGCTATCATTACCCTTTGTCTCATTCCTCCTGAGAGCTCATGAGGAAAACTATGTATTCTTTTTTCGGCATCAGGCATTTTGACATCACGATAAAGCCTTAAAACCTGTTTCCATACTTCTTTCCTGTTTTTATTATCTAAATATATTGCTTCTGCAACCTGATACCCTGTTGTATAAACAGGATTTAAAGAATCCAGTGGATTTTGAAATATCATGCCTATATGTTTTCCACGAATCTTTTCAATTTCTCTGTTTGACTTTTCATTGAGTTTTTCTCCCTTAAAGAATATATTGCCACTTATGCGTACACTATTTTCAGGCAAAAGTCTCATTATACTGTGTGCCACTGTAGATTTTCCACAGCCTGATTCCCCTACAATTGCAAATATTTCACCAGAATTTATTATCAAGTCTACACCCTTTACAGCTGATAGGTAACCGCCTTTAACTTTATATTCAATACTGAGATTTTCGAGTTTTAATAATTCATCCCCCATCTTTGCAAGCCTCCTTACTGTGATTTAATCCGAGGATCAAGCAAATCTCGCAAGCCCTCTCCCAGCAAATTGAATCCAAAAACAGTGTATATAAGGGCAAGGCCAGGGAATATGCTCATCCATTGAGCACGACTTATGTACTTCATACCTTGGGAAATAGCCAATCCCCAATCAGAAGATGGGGGTTGTGAACCAAGGCCAAGGAAACTTAGTGTTGTTGTAGACATTATAGTACCTGGAAGATTCATAGATACTAAGACTATTATTGAAGGAATAACATTGGGCAATATATATCTGAACATTATGGAAGCCGGTCTTTCTCCAAAAGCTATTCCAGTTTCTATGAAGGCCATATTTTTTAGTGACATAGTCTTAGCCCTCACTGTTCTTGCATAGCTAGCCCAGTTTACAAGAGATATAGCAATTATAGAGTTTGTGAGACCTTTTCCAAGAATTGTTACAACGGCTAAAGCCAAAATTGTTCCTGGTATACACCATGTCACATCAACTATAAACATCAGTATTCTATCTATTACTCCACCAAAATAACCGCTTATAAGTCCAACAGTGATTCCTAAGGTCAACTGAATAAGGGCACCTACAAAAGCTACTTGTAAAGTAATACGTGTTCCACTAATGATACGACTAAACATATCACGGCCAAAATCGTCTGTGCCAAACCAATAAGTTCTGTTAGGTGCCTGCAATATTGCATCCTTATGCGCTTCATCAAATGGGAACGGTGCAATTTGTTCTGCGAAAATTGCAATGATAATAACGCTTAAAATGATTATAAAACCTATCATGAAGTTTACATTTTTCCAGCAGGATTGAAAGAACTCTCTGGCAGGACTGTTGTTCATCACCTGTCACCCCCTGTAATGGATACTCTTATCCTTGGGTCAAGCAGTCCTATAATAATGTCGCTGATAATGTTGCATATAACAGTTAGTATGGAAATTACCAATACACAAGCTTGTACAACAGCATAATCCTGTAGTATGATAGAATTTATCATTAAGCTACCCATACCAGGTATGGCAAAAATCCTTTCTGTTATTACCGCTCCGGAAATCAACCATGGAATAGACATAAATACTAAAACTGTAATAAGTATAAGCGCATTCCTAAGTACATGCTTTATCAATACTGATCTCTTAGGTAAACCTTTTGCATAAGCTGTAAGTACATATTTCTCATTAAATACATCAAGAACTTCAGTTTTCGTAAGACGAATAGTACCTGCAACACTTCCAATTACACCACTGGCAATAGGAAGTACAAAGTGCTTTGCAGTCTCATAACCGCTCAAAGGAAACCATCTTAGTTTTACACCGAAAATAAGAATTAGCAAAACAGAAATCCAGAAACCAGGAATAGCAGTCAGCAAAAGTGTTGTATTTACCGTAAACCTATCCACAAAAGTATCCTTCTTATAAGCACATAGCAAACCTAAGGGTATTGCTATTAACATTTCAATAAGGAGAGTCCAACCACATAACTTAAGACTTATTGGAATACGCATTTTCATCAATTCCCATACCGGTTGTCTGTTTCTGAGTGAAATACCAAAGTCCAATTTTGTAACTATCTTCCTGATCCAGGTTATATACTGCTCAGGCAAAGGACGGTCAAGACCAAATTCTGCTTTCAAAGCCTCACGTCTCTCCACAGGAACTTTCCGATCAACCATCAAGTCAATTGGATCGCCTGGCATAAGGTGAAGCATGCTAAAAACAAGTATGGAAACTGTAAAGACAAGAAGTACTCCATTTAATAGTCGCTTTATAATATAGTCTTTCAACATACCATCTCCCCTCATAAATACACTGACTAAAATCAGAGCTTCAAAGCCAGATCTTTTTAATATATAGTAAATACAGAAATATACATATAAATAATTAAAAATTATTCTTAGCCTTCATAAGTAAATATAAAGATTTGCTCAGATGTTCCTTCATTAATTGAGAAGCCATATCCCCATTCCTTCTTTTAATGGCTTCCAATATCTTTTTATGCTCACTAACATATTCCTCCATTTTTCTAGAATTAAGAATCCTATTAACCTTTTCATTACTAACACCATAAACAAGATTCAACTGCATTGCGATCAACTTTCTTAAAACATAATTTCCTCCGGCTTTTGCAATGGCAATATGAAATGGATAGTCATGCTGGTTGTGTTGACCCTCTATTTCCAGTTCAGAAACAATTTCTTCCATGTTTTCAATATCTTCTTTTTTGCAACGCTGGGCTGCAAGGTTCGCCGCCATTGGTTCCAGTCCCAATCTCACTTCGTATATTTCGATAATTGATGTTTTTTCTAGTTCAAGGGCTAAATATTCACTATTAATAGAATTAAGTTTCTCCACTGGTCGCAAATATCTGCCTCTTCCCTGAATTGAATAAACCAGCCCTTTCGCTTCTAAAATTCTGAAGGCTTCTCTCAATACAGCCCTACTAACATTCAATTGTTCAATCAATTCACTTTCTGAGGGAAATTTCTCACCTGGTTGAATCACTCCATCTGTTACCAGAGACATCAACTGG
This sequence comes from Clostridiales bacterium, assembly GCA_012521375.1. Lineage (GTDB taxonomy): Bacteria > Bacillota > Clostridia > Lutisporales > Lutisporaceae > Lutispora. The sequence goes on along the minus strand of JAAYMO010000091.1, from coordinate 3,778 downwards.
CTCTCAACCTCTTCATAAAGCCTTACCCTTTTTATTGGTGTAAGCTCAACACCTTTGTTATTAATCAAAAAGACACCTCCTATAAATTTATAACTTACTTAATCATGTTTGCCACGCTATATATAACCCTTAAAGAATCATAGTTCTACCTTTATAGAGCGAGACTTATTAGTTGGGTATTGATTTATCATTAAATGCTTCACGCAAAAATCTTATTGTTTGAGCAATTGTTTAATAAATATCAAGTTAGTATCTAGCTAGTTATTAACTTGGTGACTAAGTTATCTTTTGATATTTTATTTATATTCGCTATCTTTTTTCTTTTTCCTTCCCAATTTTCAAACTTTATTGATAATTTATTAAATTTTTATTAGTTTTAAATTTCATTATCAAAAAAATGCTACTATCGAAGGCTGATAAAATAACCTTAAACCTTTTATAGTAGCATTAGTAATAAAAAACACAATAAATAAAAAAGGCATCTGGAATATCCAGATACCTTTTTTATTTACATTTTATTAGCGATGTACTCTACTAAGTCCACTGTTCTGCAGGAATATCCCCATTCGTTATCATACCAGGCTACCACTTTAGCCATCTTTTCTCCCATAACCATAGTAGATAATGCATCTACAATAGATGATCTGTCATCTCCCTTGTAATCTATAGATACAAGAGGTTCTTCTGAATAACCCAAGATTCCCTTGAGAGAACCTTCGGAAGCCTCTTTCATTGCTGCATTTATTGATTCTACAGTTACTTCCTTTTTGAAATTACATACAAGATCTGTAATAGATACTGTAGGTGTTGGCACTCTTAAAGCAAATCCATTAAGCTTTCCTTTCAATTGAGGTAACACTTTGCCAACAGCCTTAGCAGCGCCTGTAGTTGTAGGTATTATAGATTCTGCAGCAGATCTTGCTCTTCTCAAGTCTTTATGAGTCTTATCCAGAATCCTTTGATCATTGGTATAAGAATGAACTGTCGTCATAAGACCATATTCAATGCCAAACTTCTCATCCAGCACTTTAACTACAGGTGCTAAACAATTTGTAGTACACGAAGCATTAGATATTATTACATGGTTTTGAGGATCATAAATATTTTCATTTACTCCCATCACTATAGTAGCATCTTCATCTACGCCAGGGGCAGTTATTATAGCTTTTTTTGCTCCTGCCTCAATATGCTCCATAGCTTTTTCTCTCTTAGTATAAACTCCAGTTGATTCTATTACAATATCAACTCCCATTTCTTTCCACGGAAGGTCCTTAGCTTGGCTTTCTGCAAAAATCTTTATGGTCTTGCCGTTAATCACTAATGCATTTTCTTGAACTTCTACAGTCCCATTAAATTTACCATAAGCAGAATCATATTTCAGTAAATGGGCAAGGGTATCAACGTTAGCTCTGGCATTTACAGCCACTAACTCAATTCCGCTATTTTCATCCCACTTTTCTGCAACTATACGAGTTACAATCCTGCCTATTCTTCCAAAACCGTTTAAAGCAACCTTAACACTCATAACACATCCTCCAATTCTATTGATTATGATATAAAGCAATACAGGGAAATATACTTATAATTATATGTGCTATACTATTTATATCAATAAGATACACAATATGTCAAGTATATCCATACCCATTCTAGCATGACTACAATTCATTTTTTTATTATTATAATGTTCCTCTAATTCTTACTAAATTATTCTGTTTTTATAGCCTCAAGAGCGCTTAGTTTCATTGCACGCCTTGCAGGATAGTATCCAGAAATCAGTCCGATGAGAGTTGCAAAAATTATTGAAACACCAATAAGCCACAGCGGTATAACGGATATTTTGCTTTCTTCGCCCATATACATGAAATAGTTCATGAAAGATAGACCAGCATTGTTGAGAACTGCTGAAATTATCAGGCTAAAAGTAATTCCCAGCACCCCTCCTAAAAAACCAATCAAACCTGCTTCAAAAAGAAACAAGCGTCTTATGGCTCCCAGTTCTGCTCCCAAAACTTTCATGACACCTATCTCTCTAGTCCTTTCATATATGGACATGATCATGGTGTTAGTTATTCCAAGTGCTGCAACCAATAATGATACCGCTCCTATACCGCCTAAAATGGCCTGTATATTTGCCGAGGTTTTTTGCATAGACTTTAGTATGTCCGTAAGACTGTATGCTCCAAGACCCATTTCTGTTATTATCTTTTGAATCCTTTCCACATCGTTGATATCCTTTACTTTTACCATAGCATTAGAATAACTGTCTTTTGAATTGGTCTGGTAAGGATTCCAACCTCTGGATTGTCTACTTTGGGCTCTATTGCTTTCTTCTTGTATTTTTCTTAAATAGTCTATATTCATATATGCATTATAATCGGTTTCTCCATCGCTCTGTTTTAATATTCCCACGCCTTTAACCTTATATTCAGGGTATGCAGGGGTATTTCCACCGCTTTGTCCTCTTCTTCTTTCACCGTATTCCATATTCATTGTCATTATGAGTCTATCGTTTATTAGGTCAACGGTTTCTTGCATCCCTCCGTAATAATAGGTGGATTTTGGATTATAAAACATATTAGGTATATAGGATCCAAAGACCAACGCATTGGTATCTGACTCATCTAATAGTCTTCCTTCTTCAACTTCGAAATTAAATTTATCCATAACTTTAGTGTCGATCCCTATTACGCTGACATGCCCAACCAACTTTCCTGCAGCAAATTTCCAATATGTATATTCTATTGGAGTAACCGCCTCTACACCTTCTATAGCATTTATCTGAGCCAAAGTTTTATCATCCAGCTTAACTTCTTTGGTTGGCCCGCCCATTTGAGCTTCAGGAGGAACATAATAGGTGTTTATATTTATTATGTTAAGGCTTCCCATCCTTTCTATTTCTTTTCTAAAATTCTCATTCATAGCAATGCCTAAAGAAAGCATAATGACTATGGAGGAAGTGCCGATTATTACCCCCAAAACAGTCAGTATAGTCCTGGTTTTTCTTCTCCACATATTCCTCAGTCCCATACTGATAACATCAATACTATTCATCAAAAGTCATACCTTTCTTCTTGTTATGAATTTTCCTTACTATAAAGAAAGCTGCCAGAATAAGAATTATTGTACCTGCTATAAAATATGGACTTTTTACAATCTTCATCATTTTGCTTTCTTCCTCTTCAGGCATTCCATCACCCATGCCAGGCTCATGCCAAGGCTCCATAGGCATTTCTATTACATTGACCTGTATCTCTTTGATTTCTTCAAATACTTCCCCAACAGCATTTTCAAAAGTAAATATTATTCTGCCATTTAACATACCTTCTTCCATAGGGGTTATTCCTGCATCATAATAATCGGTACTACCAGATTCAAAATTCCCTACATAATAATTTGAGTTCTGAGCCGTAAAGTTTCCTTCTGTTTTAATCATCAGATTATATAAAGTAGTTTTACCCATATTATAAAACTCTATGGAAACTGGAAAGGTTTGACCTACATACACTTCTGGAGGAAGAATCAAATCTCCCAACACCAGCTTAGCCTGTTGAATCACATTTATACTTATAATATCTTTAGAATTATATTGGTTGCCTTTATCATCTTCATATTCAATATTAACCGAAATACCATAGGTTTTATGCTCTGCATCTCGTTTAGGAGTCAATGTGAAAACATTTTGGATACTTTCCTTTGGTCCTATACTTTCTATATAAATTGTATTGCTGCTGTTTACAGGGCTGAATACTCCATCATCGCTTACTAAGGATACTTT
>JAAYMO010000090.1 GCA_012521375.1 Clostridiales bacterium | reverse complement strand
CCTTTTCTTCATTATATGTTCTTCTATACCATCAGCTGCTTCCCTTGGCTCATCACCTAACCCTACTTTTCCTCCCGTAAGACCTTCCACATCATCTGTAAGCAGCTTCACAAGGCCGGGAGCACCGGTTATAAACGGTACCGGCGACAAGTGAGTATAAGTACCGTAAGCTACAGCAAATACACCATCAATCGTAGCTTTTTGTTCCATCCATTCGGGCGCTGTAACAGCTATGGGCAAATCCGGTATATCTAAGTCCATATGGTCTGCCAATGCAGTTACCAACATAGATATTCTTCCTGTATCGGTACAGGTTCCAAAACTCAGCACCGGAGGAATCTTAAGCATGTTGCAAACTTCAGCTAATCCATTACCAGCAAGCTTAATGGCATCCAGATTACAAAGTCCAGCTACTTCCAAACCGTGGTTTCCGCATCCAGCACTGACTACCAGTATATCTCTTCTTATCAATTCCTTTGTTATATTTACAGTATTCCAGTCATGGGGACCATTTCTTAAAGTTGCACAGTTTACCAAGGCAACTATGCCCTTGAGCTTACCATCTTTTATGACCTGCACAAGAGGATCAAGATTGCTTCCTAATGCATTAAGAATTGCTTCAGTGGAAAACCCAGCGATGGCTTTCTGTTTCATTTTCGGAACTTTAGGTTGTATTTTACCATGTCTTTTCTTAAAATTCTCTATTGCCAGATTGATCAATGAATCCGACACTGTATCTATTTCTTTAGGATTATAATCAAATCCATATTTTAAGCCTGGTATTCTCACTATATCGTTTACACTTACCAAAGTAAGCTGGTATTTCTCTGCATATTGATCTATATGAGGAGGGGAACAGTTCTCTTCCATAGCAAATACATCAACGGCACCGGTAGCCAAAAGGGGCTCTATGGCCAACCAGTTTCCCATAAGTCCAACAAATACATCATCTATATCAAATCTCTGGAGCAGCTCCTGTCCTGTTTCTATTGATCCTACTACACGAAGACCTTTAGCTCCTGCTTCTCTAGCTCTTGCTTGAATCTCAGAAGTTTTTGCTTTTTGCAGTGTAGCTACTCCTAGCCAAGGCTGATGCCCATTAAAAACAATATTGATATAATCTGGGTCCATTATGCCCAAATCAACCTCCACCTCATGGGGTTTTGGAGTGCCAAATAGAATATCCTGTACCATCTCAAGACCTATCTGGGCATTGTATATGGTTGACAATCCTAACCTTAATGATTTTGTGGCCAAGGATACAAAATCACCGTCCACATTGGTCAAACAGCTAGCTACACAGTCCTGTATTTCATATATGACTCCTGCAGGATATATGTCCAGGCTTCTCCATACATCTTTTCTCTTTCTTGGTGCAAATACTTCCACCATCAAGTTAGGTCTATCATAATCCGTATGTAATTGTTCGAAAAGCAAATCCGCTAGCTTTATAGCCATTTTATCTGTATCAAGATTAGTATCTATACCCAACATTTTTGACATCCACTTAAGTTTCTCCGCATCAGCTATTTTGAATGGTGTCTCACCTTTAGCTGTTGCCTTTAGTGTTCTGTATGCTTGATAAGCATGATGGCCATAGGTTCCTGCACCCATTATGTTATGTAAAAGAAATTCTCTCATAGCCATAGCATCTGGTCCTATGCCACAAACACCTCTGGTTTGACCACCCTTTTCGCTTATTCTGCAGGGACCCTGAGAACAAAGTTTGCAACTTAATCCTTCTAAACAAAATTTACAGCGGATTTTTTCCTGTAAGGCATATCGATCGAAAACGTTGGACAAGCCATCTTCTCTGATTCTTATAAGCATTTCCTCAACTGAATCATGATAGCTAACTCTTCCTTCAGTTTTTTCCAATATTTTTTCACCCATAAAAATACCCCTTTCATCAGTACTCAATGTTTAATTCAACATAAGTTTACCAAGAAAGGGGCTTTGTTATACCTTATTTAGGTTTCCGTCACTTTACGAACTATTCCAGAGACAATATCCTGTAAGTCCAATACTTCGTCTGATAGATTTGCCTCATAAACACTTTTAGGCATACCATATACAGCACAGGTTCTTTCACTTTGAGTTATTACATAGCAATTAGTTTTTTCCTTTAAGCTCTTCAAGCCATCTGTTCCGTCCTTTCCCATACCAGTTAACACAACAGCCAGAATGTTTAGATTTGGAAAATTATCTGCCACAGAACTAAAAAGAATATCTGCTGCTGGTTTCACCCCATTTACAGTTGGACCATCCTCCAATTTTATTATCATAGCATCTGAAGGGCTTTTGGTAAGAACCATATGCTTTCCACCTTTAGCTATATGAATGTGACCAGCTTTAGCTTTTTCACCATCCTTAGCCTCAGATACTTTAAGCTTTGATATATTATTTAGTGAATTGGCGAAAACTGATGTAAATTCAACTGGCATATGCTGAACAACCAGTATAGGCAACCTTAAATTAGAAGGAAGTTTGCTGCATATTTCATACAAGGCTTTAGGACCTCCCGTTGAAGAGGCTATCAGTATAAGATCCACGGAATACTTTGATGCTGACTTTACTATTTTTTGTATTTCTTCACTTTCATGCTTCTCTTTTCTATCATCAACAAAAGACTCTTTTTTTTCAGCAGCAATAGATTCTTTTTTATCGATAACTAAAGATTCTTTCGCTGAAATTTTTGTAGGTCTTTCCTTACTTGGTACTCTATAGAATTTGTTTATTATAATATAATTAAAAAGTACCTTAAGATAGCTGGATATATTGCTTAAATTTCTTTCCCAATTACTGCCTTTAGGTTTTGAAATAAAATCCAGGGCACCCATTTCCAAAGCCTTAACTGTAAGAGCCTTGTCTGAATTGTCGGCAGAGCTGATCATAATCACCTGAATATCTTCATATTTTTCTTTTATATGCCGCAAAACATCTAAGCCGTTGATACCAGGCATGTTTATATCCATTAAAACTACATGGGGAATTTTTTGCTTAAGGATACTCATGCATTCATTCCCATCAACGGCAACAGCTTGAACTATGGCTGCACCTGTTTTTTCCACTGCATCACTTAAAAATTTGCGAAATAAAGCAGAGTCATCTACTATCATTACATTTAATTTTTTCATAACTAACTACACCTGCTTATATGTATATAGTACTATAATAATAGCATAAACTAATAAAGACTTCTATCGTTCATATTACTTATTTTATGCTAATTTTTACAATAAGAAAAGCTGCAAATATTTGCAGCTATATAATCATATGGTGCGCCATCGGGGATTCGAACCCAGGACCCACTGATTAAGAGTCAGTTGCTCTACCAGCTGAGCTAATGGCGCATTAGATTTTCAGTATCGTCGCAACCGACTATTACATTATACAAAATATAAAATAATATGTCAACAAATTAGAATAAATTTCTGTCTACTCTTTGGGCAATTAATTCTGCCATTTCTCGAGTACCTACGACTCTACTATTTTTGCTAGCTATATCTTCAGTAGCACAACCGGCTCCTAGTATTTCCTCAGTAGCTTTTTCCACTGCTTGAGCAGCTTCTTCTTTCCGACAGGTAAACCGCAACAATAAAGCCAGAGAAAGAATAGCTGCAATAGGATTAGCTTTATTTTGACCAGCTAAATCCGGAGCTGAACCGTGGGCAGGCTCGTAAAGATTAATCTCTCCGCCTAAACTGGCAGAAGGCAACATTCCTAATGAACCACCAATAGCTGCCGCCAGATCGCTTAAAATGTCTCCGAACATATTTTCCGTAATGATTACATCAAATTGTTGAGGATTTACCACTAACTGTAAAGCAGCATTATCTACATACAGGTGCTCAACCTTTACATAAGGATATTCTAATGCTACCTGGTTGACTACCTCCCTCCAAAGTCTAGAGCTTTCTAAAACATTAGCTTTATCAATAGAGTGAAGAATTCTTTTCCGCTTGTTAGCTGTAGCAAACCCCCGGCGTACCAGCCTTTCCACTTCCTCCCAAGAATACTGAATGGTATCAAAGGCTTCTTTTTCTTTCCTTCCTTTAGTTCCGAAATAAGCTCCTCCGGTTAATTCACGAAAGATTAATAGATCTACCCCTGTTAAGAGTTCAGATTTCCAGGCTACTTTCTCTGCTAAAACCTCATAATATTTAACAGGCCTTATGTTACAATAAAGACCTAATTCTTTACGCAAAGCCAGAAGTGCGGATTCAGGCCGCAAATGACGTGGTAAAGCATCCCACTGGGTGCCTCCAACAGCTCCCAGAAGGACTGCCTGGCTTTCTTCTACCAATTTTTTTGTTTCTTCAGGGAAGGGAACACCATATGTTTCATAACCTACTCCTCCAAAAGCTCCTTCTTTAAGCTGTAACTCTATACCGAATACTTGCTCAACCTTTTTTAATACGACTTTGGCAGCTTGGATAATTTCCGGGCCAACACCGTCACCAGGCAAAACCGCCACTTTAACCATTAGCCTTCATCCTCCATTGAACATAGTTTGCAAGATTCCCAGCAGCGATTATTTCCTGAATAAAAGGCGGAAAGGTTTCTGTTTGGTATTCTTGTCCTTTGTCCAAATGGCGAATAAAGCCTTGGTTTACATCTACTTCGATTCTATCCCCATCCTGAAAAGCCTCTATCACATTCCCTGCGGTAATAATAGGCAAACCAATATTAATAGCATTGCGGTAAAAAATCCTGGCAAAACTATGAGCAACAACACAACTTATACCACAATGTTTAATAGCTAAAGGAGCATGTTCCCGGGAACTACCACAGCCGAAGTTTTTGCCTGCCACTATAATATCCCCTTTGGCTATTTTTTTTGAGAAATCAGGGATAACATCCTGAAGACAATTTTTGCGTAGATTCTCTGGACTGGCATCATTAAGATGCCTGGCAGCAATAATCAAATCCGTATCAATATCATTGCCTACTCGCCAAACTCTCCCTATATATTTACTCATTCTTATATCATTCCTTTCTCTTAATTACCAATTATCTCCTCAGGTGCGGTTATTCTCCCTTTAATAGCACTGGCCGCAGCTACAGCAGGATTGGACAAATAGATTTCACTTTCTGGATGACCCATGCGCCCTACAAAATTACGGTTTGTTGTAGCCAAAGCCTTTTCACCCTTGGCTAAGATACCCATATAGCCACCTAGACAAGGCCCACAGGTAGGTGTGCTAAAAACCCCACCAGCCTCAATAATTATGTCAACAATTCCTTCACGTATACACTGTTGATAAATCCCTTGAGTGCCAGGAATAACAATTAAACGAAGATAAGGGTGTACTTTTTTTCCTTTAAGAATCTGTGCGGCTATCCGCATATCTTCCATCCGCCCATTTGTACAGGAACCAATTACCACCTGATCAATAGGAACCATACCCACCTCATCTATAGAACGGGTATTGGAAGGTAAATGGGGAAAAGCCACCTGGGGTTTTAAAGTGGTTAAATTTATTTCCACTTCATTTGAATATACTGCATCAGAGTCGCTGGCATATACCTGATAGGGTTTCTTCACTCTCCCTTCAACATATGCACGGGTTTTTTCATCAACAGGCATTATCCCATTTTTTGCTCCTGCTTCAACAGCCATATTGGCAATTGTAAAACGGCTATCCATATTTAAATAGTCTAATCCTTCCCCCCCAAACTCTAGAGATTGGTAGAGAGCCCCATCTACTCCTATTTTTCCGATTAAAGCCAGAATAACATCTTTGCCTACTACCCAGGGATTGGATGGTTTACCTGCAAGATTTACCTTAATGGTTTCCGGAACCCTTAGCCATACTTCACCGGTAGCCATAGCTGCTGCTAAATCAGTGCTGCCTACTCCAGTAGCAAAAGCCCCTAAAGCACCATAGGTTACTGTATGGGAATCTGCCCCGATAACCAAATCCCCTGGCGCAACTATTCCCAGTTCGGGCAATAAACAATGTTCGATACCCATTTGTCCAACTTCATAATAATGAGTTAATTCCTGACTACGTGCAAAATCCCGTAAATTCTTACACTGTTCAGCAGATTTTATATCCTTAGCGGGGGAAAAATGGTCAGGAATCATCACAACTTTATCTGGATCAAAAACCTTTTTTACCCCCATTTTTTGAAACTCTTTAATAGCAACCGGTCCAGTAATATCATTACCTAAAGCTATATCAACCTTAGCATTAATTAATTCTCCCGTTTTAACTTCCTCTAGGCCAGCGTGAGCTGCAAGTATTTTTTCGGTTATAGTCATACCCATATAAATCACATCCCCTCAGCTTTTTTTATTGTTTCTTCTCTTTTCCTCATATTCAAGGCCCTATTGATAGCATTCAGATAAGCTCTTGCACTGGCTTCAATAATATCTACGCTTATGCCCCTTCCTGTAAAAATCTGGCCATCATAAATAATTTGAACCATTACTTCTCCCAGAGCATCTTTTCCTGCTGTTACTGAATTAATGACATAGTCTTTCAGAATCAAATCTTCTTTTACAATACTATTAATAGCCTTATAAGATGCTTCAACTGGTCCTTTGGCTACAGCAGCTTTTTCCTTTAGTTGGCCATCCACTATTACACCTACAGTAGCTGTGGAAGATATCTTGGTTCCGGAAGAAATCTGAATATATGAAAACTGGTAAACTTCTGGCCCTTTAAAGGTTTCCGTATCCACTAAAGCTATTAAATCTTCATCAGTTACCTCTTTTTTACTGTCGCAAAGTTCCTTAAACCTATCAAAAGCTTCGTCTAATGCTTCCCCATCTATTTCATAACCCAAGTTCTTTAAGTGCATCTTAAAGGCATGGCGACCAGAATGTTTTCCAAGGTAAAGGTTGTTTCCTTTTATCCCAATCATAGCCGGGTTCATTATTTCATAAGTTCTTCTTTCTTTTAAAACTCCATCCTGATGTATTCCTGATTCATGAACAAAGGCATTTTTCCCAACAACTGCTTTATTAGGCTGAATTACCATACCGGTCAAGTTACTGACTAACTTGCTTGTTCTATAGATTTCAACAGTATTGATATTGGTATATTTGTGAAAATAATCACCTCGAGTATACAGAGCCATTACTAACTCCTCTAAAGAAGCATTGCCGGCTCTTTCTCCGATACCGTTTACTGTAACCTCTATCTGCCTGGCACCATTTTCCACAGCAGCTAGAGAATTAGCTACTGCTAATCCTAAATCATTATGGCAATGAACACTGATTATTGCCTGGTCTATATTGGGCACCCCTTCCTTAATGGATTTTATAAATTCTCCAAATTCCCAGGGGGTTGCATAGCCTACTGTATCTGGAATATTAACGGTAGTAGCTCCCGCAGCAATAACCGCCTCTAAAAGTTCACATAAAAAACTTACATCACTGCGAAAGGCATCTTCTGCAGAAAATTCCACATCACAGGTGAAACTTTTTGCCAGTTGAACCGCCCTTACTGCCTCCTTCAGAACCTCCTCTGGTGTTTTCTTTAATTTATACTTCATATGAATATCAGAGGTAGCAATAAAAGTATGAATGCGAGGTCTTTGAGCATACTTTAAGGCTTCCCAGGCTCTTTTAATGTCTGCCTCCCTGGTACGGGCCAAACCGGCAATAATCGGACCTTCTACCGATTCAGCTACGGCTTTTACCGCTTCAAAATCTCCCGGTGAAGAAATAGGAAAACCCGCTTCTATACAATCTACACCTAATTTGGCTAACTGTTTGGCAATGGCTATTTTTTCTTTTACATTTAGACTTACCCCTGGTGACTGCTCTCCATCTCTTAAAGTAGTATCGAAAATAAACACTTTTTCCATATTCTTTTCTCCTTTCAAAACTTAGTAACTAATAACTGATTGATTAGGCTCATCGGGTGTATCCCCTGGTCTTTACCAACAAAAAAACCTTTCGTCTCATGTAGAGACGAAAGGTTATCTTTCGCGGTACCACTCTAATTGACATATAGAAATTCCTTCTCTAAAAGTAATAACTATACATCCCCTCCTTTCAGATACTAACATATCCTATCCCTTTGATTACGGTGGGCTTCCGGCCAAGTCTACTCTCCTTTACGGACTTCGGTTGGCAACTCCAGGGTGAGTTTCAGCCTTTGTATCTACTGCCTTCCACCAAGCGGCAGCTCTCTATAAGATACGCCGTGCCTACTATTCCCCATCACAGTCTTTAATCCCATATTTAATTAAGTCATGCATCATTTTTGTATATTGTTTGCTATTATATAACAGAAAAAGCATTGTTGTCAACATTTATTTATCAAATTTGTGATTATCCTGAATTGAAGAAGCAAATTCCACCCTTTAAAAACATAGAGTGGAATTTAGTTTTGCAATTGACCTATGTTCCTCGTCATACTAATTTTATTATTTATTAAACATTTTATAAAGCTTATATATCATGTTAATATCCTCATAAAATTTTATAGTATCATTCTTAATACCCAGCAATTCCCTAATTTTTGCAATTCTATATCTGATAGTGTTACTGTGTTGATACAATTCATCAGCTGTATTTTTTACATTTGCATCATTTTTTACAAAACATATGAGGGTTTCAAGAAGGTTTGCATTATTCTTTTTATCATAATCAGTTATCGGCTTAACCAAACTTTCAAACAATTCGATTAGAAAACCTTTATCTTTAACCTTCATAATCAGTTTATAAGTACCTATTTCTTCATAGTCTACTATCTTCTTATTGAGTATATCCGAGATATCACATGCTGCAATAGCGTTTTCTATGACTCTTTTTATGTTATGGAGTCCATTATAAGGGCCACTGATTCCCATACAATAATCTAACTTGCATGTATCAATAATATCTATAATCTCTGCTTTTATACTCTCTATTGATGAATCCTTAAACTTTTTTGATTGTGTAGAAAATGCAATTATCATATCATAGTAATTTACACAATAAAACAGTTGATTATTATTTATTCTCCTTACTAAATAATCTTTATGTTTTACATCTTCATCTTTCAATATTTTTATGCAAAAAGCCATAATATTGTTTTTGAATCCTGAATATAACGAATAAGCTAGCTTTTTAAGCTCATCAGCTTGATAATTTCCTGATAATATTTTATCTAGAAGTTCAAACACTGCCTGTTGATTGTACTGCCCATAAATAGATCTCATTATATCAGTTATCATGCTGGCATAAGCTACTTCTCTACTGATTACAATAATGGGATATTCATTTTCATTGGCATAATTTATAACTTCTTGAGGAATTTTTTCTATATATCTTAAAGCAATACATATACCGCTTGAGTTAAATTGATTATATAATTCTATTGTATCAAGCATTTCTTCGGGATTATCTTTTATGGCATAGAAGCTGGTGATAATAAAATCACCATCTATAAAGAGAAGGTTATTCCTGCCTGCGGTGCTGACATCAATAGGAAATTCAGGACACTCTGCCACACTAACTCTGTATATTCTGCGATTCAATCCAGCTTTTCCTGCAATTACCCTAGCAGTACTAAACGATGGCAACTTAAGTGCATCCTCCACAGTTATAAACATGAGAAACAACCCCTCATCCATACAAGGTATATTATTACTTCATTTTATCATATATAATATGGCTAAAAAAGCAGATTATGGCGGTTTTAATTATATTTGATGCTAATTATTTAATTTATTTTATTTAAAGGGAGATAGCCAGTCTGTTTCAAACCCGAAGCTCCTTGGTCCAAGTACCTCCAAGCCCTTTTTCGTAGTCCATTCTATCGGTGCAGGCAGTGCATATATCACAACATTCATCCCTTCTTCAAAATGCGGATTTAATATAGGTTCTTGCCTTGACATGTCCATGGCACAGATTAAATCTGGCACGGTTATATCGACTTTTTCATCACGCCACGCGATAATATTCTCATTTTTATACCATATTTTATATTTATGTCCTTTATAATCATCTT
>JAAYMO010000089.1 GCA_012521375.1 Clostridiales bacterium | reverse complement strand
GACTATCCACAGTGCAGCAGTTTTAATCTTGCTTGCGGAATTTTGAGCTATTCTACGAATCTTAATGCTAATTTTTCATATTAACTTTACAAAGCCCTTAAGACTCCTTTAAATGTAATACTAGCATCTTTACAGTTAATTGATAAATTTCATGCTACCGCAAAAACCTGCACTAATTATAATAAGATTCATGAGCAATTATCCATGATGAAGCAAAACTGCTATCGCCTTGTAAGAATTGTGACAAATATTATAGATTTATCAAAACATGATAATGGGTTTTTAAAGCTAAAAATTAAAAATGCAAACATAGTAAGTATAGTTGAAGACATAACCATGTCTATTGTCAAATTTGCCCATATGAAAAATTTAAATATAACATTTGATACGGATATAGAAGAAAAGATTATGGCAATAGATCCTGATGCCATTGAAAGGATAATGTTAAACTTAATCTCCAATGCCATTAAGTTCACAAAAGAAGGTGGATCCATATATATAAACATTTATGATAAAGGAGATAGAATAATCGTTTCTGTGAAAGATACAGGAGTAGGCATTCCTGAGAGTAGTTTAAAATCCATATTCGAGCGTTTTTATCAAATCGACAATACTCTATCCAAAAATATGGAAGGCAGTGGTATAGGTTTATCCCTGGTAAAAGCTTTGGTAGAATCTCATGGAGGAACCATATCTGTTGAAAGTGAATTAAACAAAGGAACTGAATTTATAATAGAGCTTCCAGTATCACTGGTTGAAAATGAAATAGATAATAAAAGTTATATTAATAATGAAAACTTTATCAAGATTGGAAGCAGAACAGAAAGGATAAATATTGAATTCTCAGATATATACGGAATTAAATAAAGAAACACTGCAATAAATTGCAGTGTTTCTTAAAATGGAGCTGGTGAACGGAATCGAACCGCCAACCTGCTGATTACAAGTCAGCTGCTCTGCCAATTGAGCTACACCAGCATGTATGGTGACCCATGGGGGAATCGAACCCCCGTTGCCGCCGTGAGAGGGCGGCGTCTTAACCGCTTGACCAATGGGCCACTTAAACTTTCAAAAATAAATGGTAGCGGCGATCGGATTTGAACCAATGACCGTTCGGGTATGAACCGAATGCTCTAGCCAACTGAGCTACGCCGCCATGTATATATTTTATAAAATATTTGGTTGCGGGGGAGGGATTTGAACCCCCGACCTCCGGGTTATGAGCCCGACGAGCTACCAGACTGCTCTACCCCGCGATGTTTGCTTTGGTGCCGGAGACCGGAATCGAACCGGTACGGTCTTTTGAGAGACCGCAGGATTTTAAGTCCTGTGCGTCTGCCAGTTCCGCCACTCCGGCTTGCTGCTTGGTTATTACCTAACAGCGACAAATATAATTATATATGTTTTATGCATAATCGTCAATAACATTTTTTTGAAATATGCAAAAACCTAAAAAATCTCTCCATATTTCATGATAATTCCCTCTAAATTATCATTTTCACTTATAATGATTTGCTCTGCATCTAATTTATTCATAATATACTTTATAATAAAAATACCCGCAGGCATTATATCGGCTCTTTCTTTCTGCAACCCTTTGATACTATATCTTTCTTTAACAGTCATAGATTTAAGAGTGTCAAAAATTTTATTCAAAAAACACTGATCCAATATAGTATTATGTATTACTTCCCAATCATATACCCTTAATTTATGATAAATGGAAGCCGCAGTTGTTGCTGTGCCTCCAATTGCAATTATCCTATCAATTCTTTCATCTTTAAGCTGCATAATTGCATCATGAAAGAGTCTATCTAAACTTTCTTCCAGTGCATCAATATCTTGCTGAGCGATTGGATTGGATTTAATATATTTCTCTGTCATTCTCACAGCTCCTGCATTTATACTAGTTGAATATAATATTTTTTCATTGCAACCTAATACTAGTTCAGTGCTTCCTCCTCCAACATCTATGACTAATAGTTTTTCATTATCAAAGCCATAAGAGGCTCCTAAAATTCCAATGGCTGCCTCTTCTTTCCCATTTAATACTTTAATATCAATTCCAACTTCATTTTTTACTTTCTCGAGAAAATATTTCTTGTTTGAAGCATCTCTTATTGCACTTGTTGCAAAAACTATTATTTTCTCTGCACCGTAATTCTCAGCTTTTTTTTTAAAATATTTTATTGCCTCAATATTTTTTTCCATAGCTTTATCAGTCAAATGCCCTGTATGGTCAACATTTTTTCCAATTCTTGTAGTAATTACTTCTTTAGATTTTGATATGAATTTTTTGTTTAAAACTTTGCAAAGCATTAATCTTATAGAATTGGTACCTAAATCTACTGCAGCTATTTTTCTCATACAAATCCCCTTTTATCATTATTATCGCTTAAAAACAATACTGTCAGCTTTTACTGACAGTATTTTATACTAAATTGTTTATCTCTGTGCAAAATCACCCTTACGACTATATCCACTATTTCTCTTTGATTCTCGGCTTTTCATAAACTCTTGAAGCTTTTCTTCGCTTTCTTTCATAAATCTGGAAAGCCTATCTTCAAAGCTTCCATTTTGTTCTTTTCTAAACTCCTGCTGCCAGTCTATCTCTATTGGCTTGGTGGATTTCTTAAGCTCTTGTGCTTGCTTGATAGATAAGTTTATTCTGCCGTCCTTATCTATGTTTAGTATCTTTACCTTAACTGTTTGTTTTTCCTTCAAGTAGCTATTTATATCTTTAATATAAGTGTCAGCAATTTCTGAAATATGCACCAATCCGGTTTTCCCATCCGATAGCTGAACAAAAGCTCCGAACTTGGTTATATTAGCAACAATACCATCAACTATCTTACCTTCCTCAATAGGCATACTGAAAAAATTCCTCCTTTAATTTGCAATGGGTATAATTATAATGAATAATGGTAGAAATGTGATACTATATTATACTATAATTAATTACCCCCTTCTTGCAAATTAGCATCAGACAAGGATTGATCAACATATACTATTTCATCCGCTTTCACTAACCCAAGCTGCTCACGGGCCATTTTTTCAATATACTCTTTGGAAGATACATCCTTAAGCATGTCCTGGAGCTTCTGATTCTCATTTTGGGCTTCTTCAATTTTACTAGCTATTTGCTGATGAGATTTCTTAAGTCTGTATATGGTGATCTGCTGGCTTCCAATAGTAAAGATAGCATAAAGAATAAAAATAAATACAAAAAAATTAGTCCATATTATTTTCTTTTTTTTCTTCATAAATATCTCCTCCATTATAGAAGCCTTATAAATCCTTCTTATGCTCTTTTCTTTTAATTATCAGTTTATAATATTTTCTCGAATCTCTCAATAGTTTTTTAGGCAATAGTACTTTTTTCTTTATTTTTAATAGTTTTTTGCTTATCCAT
Source organism: Clostridiales bacterium (assembly GCA_012521375.1). GTDB lineage: Bacteria > Bacillota > Clostridia > Lutisporales > Lutisporaceae > Lutispora. The sequence goes on along the minus strand of JAAYMO010000089.1, from coordinate 19,829 downwards.
TCTTTAATTATACCAAAAGGTCTGAAAATGAAAAACCACAAAAATCTTATTGGAATAACAATTAGCCTGCTGCCCCTTTTTGCTGCTGCATTTAGGCTTTGAAATAAATATGAGAAAAAAGCCACTGCAATTTTACTTATTATTTTTTCATAAAGAAAGAACCCTACCATAAAACCTATGAATACATATATTCTCAGATCTCCATAGTTGCTGGAAAATATAGCCCAAACGGCAATGAGAAGAGTTGCCAGCAAAAATAATATATCCCATAAGGAAGTAATCAGCCTTTTCGACCTATTAACACCCTTAACAGCCCTGTAAATATCATAAATCAGTCCAATAATAATTCCGCCATAGACTGTTATTGAAAAAACAAAAATCTGAAATTGCAGTGTCTCCATAAAAAACCTCCATCGGTGCTTGGTCATAAATCATTTAAAAAGACTCTTAAAAAACCCTTTTTCACTTTTATAAGCAGTTTTTGATTCATAAACCATAGAATATATTAGACCTTTTATCATTAAGTTGCCATTATCGATATCAAGACTGCTAATACTCAAATCTTCTCCCTTTATTATCAATTCTCCCATCTGTGTTCCTACAATGACAGTTGTATCATTAAAACTATCTACATCTGTAACGCCTGTTATATATAGCTTCTCTCTGTCTTCAAGAGTGATGCTGTGAGGTTTTGTTTTCCCTGTCTTTATATCATCCATATTATATAGCCTCCCACCGCGTAATAAATTGCCTTATTCATTTATATGCGGTTTTGGCCATAATATGATGATTATTACTCAATTATTTTATACATTTCTCTCGCTTCATCTTTCCCGGCCTTCTCATTGATATTTAAAACTTCAGCTTTTATTTTTCTGTCTCCATAGGCAATTTCAATAATATCCCCTACTTTTACTTCAGCTCCTGGTTTAGAGGCTTTGCCATTTAGAAATATTTTTTGTCCTTCACAGGCTTCTTTTGCAACAGTCCTTCTCTTTATAAGTCTTGATACTTTTAGAAATTTGTCTAATCTCATATTATTCCCTCCCTAGAAAAAAATCAGGTCAATGACCTGATTTTTTGTCCTGCTATGTACATTTTTATTTGTTAACTGATTCTTTAAGATCCTTTCCAGCTTTAAATACTGGTGCTTTGGAAGCTGGTATCTTTATTTCCTCCTTCGTTCTTGGATTTCTGCCAATCCTTGCAGCCCTTTCTTTTACCTCAAAGGTTCCAAAACCAACCAACTGCACCTTTTCGCCCTTTGCAAGAGTCTCTTGTACAATATCCATGAATGCTTTAAGAGCCTTCTCAGTGTCTTTCTTAGTCAGTTGACATTTTTCAGCCATGCTAGCAATCAATTCAGCCTTATTCATTAAATAATCCCTCCTATAATTTGATCATCAGTACATTATGCATTATTCTCTATTTTTGGCAAAATTCCTTCTTTTTTATCATTAGTTTTCATCATTTTTATTAAATTTATGTGTTTTAGCCCTATTCCATAATGAATCCATCTCTTCCAGAGTCATACTCTCCAATTTAATACCATTTTTTAGGGCTATTTCTTCTATATAATTGAATCTGTCGATGAATTTTTCTATGGTTTTTGTTAAAGCAAGTTCTGGCTGTACATTTAAAAATCTTGCAACATTCACTACGGCGAAAATCAAATCTCCGATCTCTTCTTCTATTTTTCCATTATTAGAAGTTTTATATACCTCTTTCAGTTCCAAAAATTCCTCCTCAACCTTTGCCGTTGCTCCGTCCACATCCGGCCAATCAAATCCTACCAAAGCAGCTTTTTCCTGAACCTTATAACCTCTCATGAGCGCTGGCATTGCCTTTGGAATGGCTTTTAAAACTTCTGTATGAGTTTTCATTTTCTTCTCATCTTTTTTAGAAGCTTCCCAACTCTTCAAGGCTCCACTCTCATCATCAGCCTTTATATCTCCAAACACATGGGGATGTCTTGAAACTAACTTATTGACTAAAAATGTGATTACATCGTTAATATGAAAATGTCCTGCTTCTTTTCCTATTTGGCAGTGAAATACCACTTGCAAAAGCAAATCTCCTAACTCTTCAATTAACTGATCTATATTACCACTTTCAATGGCGTCTATAACCTCATAACACTCTTCTAGAAGATAAGGCTTCAAAGTCTCATGAGTTTGCTTTCTGTCCCATGGGCAGCCCTTCTCTCCTCTCAAAGTCTCCATTAACTCTATCAGGTCTTCCATGGTCTTAAACTTCTTACTTTCGGCAGGAGGAATATAGATGCTGGTCAAATAATCAACCCACTCAATAGTATCTAGTTGATATAGGGGAATCCATTCCAATTTTTCCTGATTTTCGACTCCGGCTGCTTTTATTATACATATTTTTTGGTCGTAATTATAATAGTCCATAAGTATCAATTTTACTTCAGAAGCTATAAATCTGCTATAAACCTGTGTAATTATATTGCCACAATCAGTGTCTGGTTTTTGTTTGTCCATCCTCAATGCATCGATTATTTTCAAACCTGAAGAAATATCTATCTTCAATGATGCAGTAACCGCATCTATAAAGCTCATAGCTCCTTCTACTATTACTTCAGTTTTTCCGTCAGCCTTATTCAGTATCAGTTCTACACTTTTTTCAGCAGCTAAAGGATGTCCCGGTACTGCATAAACCACATTTTGTCCTTCATTAGCTCTGGCTATAATCCTTTGGCTTATTTTATCATAAACCTCTTCGAAGTTCTCTGCTGAATCATATATATCATCACAAGATTCAAATTTGATTCCCATATCCTGCAATTTATCTACTACCGGGTGTTTAACGGTTCTTAATATAAGATTCTCAGCATTTTTTAGAATATCCTCAACTTTAGTAGTAAGGCTATTATAATCACCTGGCCCTAAACCTACTATTATAATTTTTCCCATGTGCATCTTCCTTTCTTAGATGAGACCTTTTTTCTTCAGCATTTTAGATAACTTTTTCCCTCCAGGAGCTGAGTCTAATTCTTCTTTTGTAACACCTTTTATCAATATAATAACCACTCCATAGACTACTACAGCCAAAATTATAGCCCCTAATGTTGCTATAGAGTTTCTCTCGATGATTCTATATATCAATTTATAACTAAAATATGCTGCTATCGTCATAGCTGCCGTTGCAATTGCAGGCTTTATTGAAATAGATAATATATTTAAATCTTTCTTTTGATATTTAATCAAAGCTCTATAATTAAGCATAGAGGCTACTCCATATCCTAACACAGTTCCTATTGCCGCCCCGTTGATATTCAAAGCAGGCATAGAAGTGAGAACATAGCTTACTACAGCCTTTACAAATGCTCCAATAATCATGTTTATTACAGGTATTCTTTCTTTTCCCATGCCTTGGAGTATGCCTGTCATAGTTTGCACCAGTGTTAGAAAAACCACAGCTGACGACACATACCTTAATGCAATACCAAGGCTTTCTGTCTCATTGGGATAAAACATCTGCATAATGGGCCCCGCCAGTATAAAAAGTCCCATGGCAGCCGGCAACCCCAAAAGCAGGCTCATCTTAAGTGCAAGCTTAGATTTTCTTCTCACAGCCTCCATATCTTTTCTCACCATGGATTCAGATATAGAAGGTACAAGACTAGCTGCCAAGGATATGGTAAATACCTGAGGCACGTTTACAAAAGATGTTGCCATACCTTTAAGCTGTCCAAAAAGCTTTGTAGCCGTTATCTGGTTGAATCCTGCTGCTTGCAATCTATCCATCACTATGAATGTATCTAGTAAATTCATAATAGGCATTATACTGCCGCCAATCATAATTGGCAGAGAAAATTTAATGATTCGATTGATTATACTAGCCGCAGATTCGGTTTTTCTTCCTACATAATCCATCAATTCTACTTTTATTCTTCTCTTATTCTTGCTATATATGATATAAAGGGTCATAAAACTTACAAATCCCCCAACAGAAGTACCAAAAATAGCACCAGCAGCCGATACCTTATATCCCATAGGCAACAACAAATATGCCAATAAAAATCCTGTCAGCACTCTACTGATTTGTTCCGTAACCTGAGATATAGCACTAGGGGTCATGTTTTGCATACCTTGAAAATATCCCCGAAAAGCCCCACTTATTGAAACTGTAAATATTGCCGGTGAAACTGCCAAAACCGCCAGATAGGAACCTGGATTTTTAAAGGCTTGTGAAAAAGTATCGGCATTCAAATATAGAATAATCGATAATATAAGACCAATGGTGCCTAAAAGCCACATAGCAACTTTAAATATTTTATGTGCTTCATCTTTTCTTCCTTCCTCAAGTTTTTCCGAAACCAATTTTGATATGGCAGTCGGTATTGAATAGGAAGAAAAAGTCAGCATCAATATGTAAAGATCATAGGCTGTCTGATGATATGCCAGACCTTCTGAAGTTATGATTTGACCTAAAGGTATTCTATATATGGCACCCAATATTTTAGAAATTATTCCTGCTACAGTTAGTATTAACGCTCCTTTTACAAAAGAATGTTTGCTTTTTTCCATAATTGACCTCCAGCTTTGCAATACAAATACATTTTATCATATCCTATAGATAAAATATACAATCAAAAATCTTATTAGAACCCTTTACAATATATTTAATAGAAAGTTGAATATAGGATAGGACGAAAAAACGATGGCAGCTTCACCTGCTGCCATCTCTTATTCTACTGCTCCATTTGTTTTCCTAAGAAACTTGCTGCAGTTTCAGCAATTTTTCTTTCTAAATCACCCATCCTTACATTTGTTTCTTTGCTGAGAAGTATAACAGAACCGATTGGATCTCCTTCAGCAACTATCGGCACTATTACTCCCGAGGTGTATTTTGATGGCCCTTCTTCGTCTGCAGTAATATTTATCATCTTATTGCCGTTTGTACCATCTAACATTATTGTCATCTTGTCATCGATTATTTTGTCAAGTGCCTGGCTTATTTTTTTCTCCAAAAGTTCCTTTTTTGAAGCTCCAGCTACAGCAATTATTGTATCACGATCACTGATACATGCTATATGATCTAAAGAGCTATGTAGTGATTCTGCATATTCCTTTGCAAAATCACTTAATTCCCCTATTGGAGAGTATTTTTTAAGAATAACTTCTCCCTCTCGGTCTGTAAAAATCTCAAGAGGATCACCTTCCCTGATGCGAAGGGTTCGTCTTATCTCTTTAGGTATGACGACTCTTCCAAGATCATCAATACGCCTTACTATTCCAGTTGCTTTCATGCTTTACCCTCCTTCTTTGATATATTTTGACATGTATGTCTGTAATCCATAGTATTTTACGGAGGTTCAGCTTTTATACACATATTTGCAAAATTAGGAATATACTATAGTTTCTCAGGAAATTTTTCTATATTTGCATTATTCATCATTTCCTCAAAAGCATTATCATAATTTTTGCTTTTCTTCTGAGCAATCAAAGTATTCCTAAGCTCGTCTTTAACATCTTCAAATCTATCGATGGTTTTATCCTCAACTTTAATAATATGATATCCGTATTCGCTTTTAACAATATCGCTTATTTCTCCGGGTTCCAAAGCGAAAGCTGCCCTTTCAAAAGGTTCAACGATCATCCCATGTCTAAAATAGCCTAAATCTCCGCTGTTATTTTTAACACTTGGATCTGTTGAGTATTCTCTTGCCAAAGCGTTGAAATCTTCTCCTTCTTTAACCCTTTCCAATATTTCTTTAGCTTCTTCTTCTGTGTCCAGCAATATATGGCTTGCTTTAACAACATAAAACTGATTTATATGGTTATTATAGTAGTCCACCAATTCTACATCTGTAACTTCTATATCCTGACTGATTCTTTCCTTCATCTTGTTTATTATAATATCTTTTTTCAAATAATCCCTGAAATAATCTTCATCCATTCTCAAACTTTCAAGGAACTCCTTGTAAGCCTCTTCAGAATTGAAAAGCTTTTTCCATTTATCGACTTCTAAATCTACTTCCTCTTCAGATACTTCTATACCTATTTCTTCTGCTTTATTCAACTGTATTTTATCGCTTATCATCTGATCAAGAACCTTTTCCTTAGCTAAATCTATATATTTTTTCCCGTTATATTCCCTATCCCATATGGAAGGATCTTGATTCATTTCTATTCGAGTCTTAAATATTTCAAATATCTTATCAAATTCTGCTTTTGTTATCTCTTCTCCATCAACTTTAGCCACAATTGCCACTTCAGGATCTTCCGGTTTTTCTCTTATCATCCCACAACCTGATGCTGCTGCTAAAACAAAAATTACTAATATTAAACCGATTATACTTATTTTTCTGACCTTCATATCAGTTTACCCTCCTCTCCAGTTCCTTATTGCTTCCATTATAAAAATCGAGTTTCTCCAAAAAAAGAGATATTTCCTTTAGATACTTAACATCTTTCTCTCTTGCTAGTCTATATATAAAATACGGCTCCTGACTGGCATTAAAGGTCAATTTGCTTCCATACTCATCCATAAGCCCCATGACTGCTTCAGCTTTAATATATTTATCCGTTTTGAATCTAAACAATAAACCCTCTGGCCTTTCAGATACCAAAATAATCCCATGCTTTGAAGCCATATGCTTGATATAAACTATGCTCATTAAATTTCTAACTGGATCGGGTATATCTCCGAATCTATCTTCTATTTCCTCCTCTATATCATATAAAGAGCTTAATCCATCAATGGAAGCAATTTTTTTGTATATCTCAATTTTTTGATTTTCATCTTTTATATAAGACAAGGGTATATATGCTTCAATATTCAACTCAATTGAACAATCTATTTTCTCTTCAAGTGGTTTTCCAGCAAGTTTTCTTACCGTTTCATTCAACAGCTTGGTATATAGATCATATCCAATGGACTCCATATGGCCATGCTGCTCTCTACCTAACAAATTTCCTGCTCCTCTTATTTCTAAATCCCTCATGGCAATTTTAAATCCAGAACCAAATTCAGTAAACTCCTTTATGGCTTGAAGCCTCTTTTCTGCTACTTCCGTCAAAACTTTATCCCTTTGATATGTGAAATACGCATATGCCAATCTATTGGATCTGCCCACCCTTCCTCTAAGTTGATAAAGCTGGGAGAGACCCATTTTGTCAGAATCATACACTATTATGGTATTCACATTAGGTATATCCAAACCGGTCTCTATAATCGTTGTGCACAGAAGCACATCATATTCGCCATTATAAAAATCCAGCATAGTATTTTCAAGAAGCCTTTCATCCATTTGCCCGTGTGCAACAGCTATCCTAGCCTCTGGTAGAAGACTTCTAACTCTTTCTGCCATCTTGTTTATGCTTCTTACCCTATTGTACAAAAAATAAACCTGTCCTCCTCTATTTATCTCCCTCAACATAGCATCTCTAACTATTTCATCATTATATTCCATCACATAAGTTTGAACCGGATACCTTTCTTCAGGAGGTTCTTCAATGACGCTGATGTCTCTAACACCTATCAATGACATATGTAATGTCCTTGGAATGGGAGTGGCAGTTAAAGTCAATACATCAACATTCTTCTTCATTTGCTTTATTTTTTCCTTATGGGCTACACCAAAGCGCTGTTCTTCATCCACTATCAAAAGTCCCAAATCTTTAAACATCACATCATCTTGCAATAACCTATGGGTACCTATAATCAGATCAATTGTTCCTATTCTAAGACCCTCTAAAATCTTTTTTTGTTCCCGGGCTGTCCTAAAACGTGATAACATCTCCACATGTACGGGGAAACTTTCAAATCTTTGACAGCATGTATTATAATGCTGCTGAGCCAAGATAGTGGTTGGCACTAATATGGCAACTTGTTTTCCATCCATAATACATTTAAATGCCGCCCTCAAAGCTACCTCTGTCTTGCCATATCCAACATCTCCACATAATAGCCTATCCATAGTCTTGGAACTTTCCATATCCCTTTTGATCTCTTCTATACAATTTAGTTGATCTGGAGTCTCTTCATAAGGAAATAGATCTTCAAATTCTTTTTGCCACTTACCGTCCTCTGAAAAAGCAAAACCTTCTGCTTGCTGCCTCTCTGCATATAGTTTTAACAATTCCTCTGCCATATCTTCTATAGCTTTTCTGGCTCTGGCTTTTGTTTTTGCCCATTCTGTTCCTGATAACTTATTTACCCTAGGTGCTTTTTCCCCTCCAACATATTTCTGAATCATATCAAATTGATCCGTAGGTATGTAAAGCTTATCATTGCCCTGATATCTTATATGGAGATAATCTCTCACTACATTGTTTACCTTAAGCCTCTCGATACCCATATATTGACCTATTCCATGGTTTTCGTGAACCACATAATCTCCGACTTTCAAATCACCGAAAAACTTTATGGTGCCACCTTTCTTTTTAACAACTTTTCTACGTTTTGTACCAAAAACCTCCAAATCGGTAATTAAGGCATATTTTATTGTAGGAAATTCAAAGCCTCCGCTAAGATTTCCCGGCAGCACCACTACATGCCCTTCCTGAAGATCAAAGCTCAACCTATCCTGATATAAAGCCTCTATTCCTTCTTCTTTAAGGGCTTCTACTATCCTTAATCCTCTCTCTTTGTTTCCAGATAATATAACAACTCTATATTTTCTATTTTTAAGAAGCTTTATCTCATCTATGAGTAGATTTATTTTCCCATGAAAAGGCGCCATAGATCTGCAGACAAAACTGATGGATCTCTCTGGCTTAAAATCTTGAGAACTTTTAAGCAAAGCATTTAAACATACGACTTTTTTGTCATTTATTTTTATCAAAACATCTTCATATGAATGCAATGCGTTTATTTGATCAGGTAAAAGCTCTCCTTCCTCCAAAAGGCTTTTGAAATGTTCTTCATATTCCAACCTAACATTTTCATACCTTTGTCTCACCCTGTTTGCTTCATCTATTACAACCATAAAATCCTCAATATAATCCATAACATAGCAGCTCTTTTCGTAAAAAAAAGCTGCATACTTTTCTATGCCCTGAAAATATATATTTTGTTTTATCTTTTCTACATCTTCTAATATTTTTTCTTTAAGATTTTGAGATAATGCTTTTTTCTTTCCTGATGAACTATAAAAATTTAATCTATCATTCAAAGCTTTCTCTATTTCCTTAGAACCTTTTTCAAAATCTTCAGGTCTAAGCAACATCTCCCTCATGGGAAATAGCTCTACCATATCCAACTTTCTAATAGATCTTTGAGTTTCTAAATCAAAATATCTTATGGAATCTATTTCATCATCAAAAAGCTCTATTCTTACAGGATTATCATTTATAGGCCCATAGAAGTCTATTATGCCCCCTCTTATGGAGAATTGACCACAACCTTCTATCATGTCCACTCTCTCATAACCTGTTTGAGAAAAGTAAGCCAAAAAATCTTCCACAGGCATTTGGTCTCCTACTTTTATTCGGACAAATTTTGATTTTACAATCTCAGGTTCTGGAAGCCTATTTAACAAAGCTTCCACAGATGCACACAGAATAATCCTCTTTTTTGAAATTATATTGTTTAAAGCCTTCAGCCTGTTTATTGAAATTTCATTACTCCTTGCGTCTATTTTATGAAAAACCATTTCTGATGAAGGCAATAATACAGCAGCTGAAGGATCGAAGCAACAAATATCCTCATATATTTTTCTTGCTAAAACATCGTTGTGAGTTATTAGCAAAATGGATTTGGAAAAGTGCTTGCTCAATAAAGCAGCAATAACTGATTTCTGAGCATCAGATATACCATGAACTTCAACTGTTTTTATATTTTCACCAAGGGCTCCAACCAGATACTTATATTCTTTAAGAGATTCAATAGGTAATAATATCTTATCCATTGAACTTATTCATTGCAGATGCAATGCCTTTCACTATTATTTCTTGTACTGCTTCAGCTGCTTTTTTTGCAGCCTCAGCCATTATAGGAATTTCATCCTTGGTGAATTTTCCTGTTACATAATCAGCCAAATCCATATATTCCGGTTGTTTGCCAATACCGATTCTAATCCTCGGAAAATCATCCCTTTGCAGCAAATATATTATAGACTTCATCCCATTATGAGATCCTGCACTCCCTTTTTGTCTTATCCTTAAAACACCTTTGGGAAGATCCACATCATCATATATAACTATTAGGTTTTCTATGGGAATTTTGTAATATTCTACCACGTCAAGAATACTTTCACCGCTTAAATTCATATAGGTTTGAGGCTTCACAAGCAAAACTTTCTCAACTCCTATATAGCCTTCACCGACCAAAGCTTTATGTTTTATCTTATTTATATTTATATTTAATTGTTGGGCTAAATAATCTAGTGTAATAAATCCTATATTGTGCCTTGTATCTGCATATTTTATCCCAGGATTACCCAAACCTGCTACTACAAACATATTCTCCTCCAAAAATAAACGAAACTACATTCAAATAGAATGCATACTGGACTTAACCGCCCTAAGCTTCCCTTCTCCTTTAGAAGGCAGATAGCTTAGGGCGGTTTTTTTATTGCTTAATAGTTATCTTTTCTTAATCGAAAAGCTTACTTACTGAAAGTCCTTCATAGATTCTTCGTATGGCCTCAGCAAATAATGGCGCAACGGATAGAACTTTTATCTTATCGCTATGCTTATCCTTTGGAAGGGGTATAGTATCAGTGACAATTAACTCTTTTATCACAGAATTATTTATTCTTTCAAATGCAGGGCCTGACAGCACCGGATGAGTACATGCCACATATACTTCCTTTGCTCCCATATCAATCAATGCCTTTGCAGCACTTGCCACAGATCCTCCTGTATCCACCATATCATCTATCATGATGCAGTTTCTGCCTTCTATATCCCCTATTATATTCATGACCTCTGCTACATTGGCTTTAGGTCTTCTCTTATCCACTATAGCCAAAGGAACATTTAGCTTTGATGCAAGATTTCTAGCTCTTGTAACGCCTCCTACATCAGGAGATACAACGACTACATCCTCTAAACCCTTTTCAATGAAATACTTGCTAATAATAGGCATAGCATATAGATTGTCCACCGGAATATTGAAGAAACCTTGTATCTGTGGTGCATGTAAGTCCATAGTCAGTATTCTGTCAGCACCTGCAGTAGTTATCAAATCTGCCACCAGTTTAGCGGTAATAGGTTCTCTTGGTTTAGACTTTCTATCCTGCCTTGCATAAGCATAAAAGGGTATAACTGCTGTAATTCTCCCTGCCGAAGCTCTTTTTAAGGCGTCTATCATTATCAAAAGTTCCATCATATTCTTATTGACTGGGGAGCTGGTAGATTGGATAAGGAATACGTCAGCTCCTCTTACTGACTCGTTGATATTTACAGATATCTCTCCATTGCTAAAAGTCCCTACCTGAGCGTCTCCTACAGGAACTCCTACAATATCAGCAATTTCCTTTGTTAACTCTTTATTGGCATTACAGTGGAAAATTTTTATACACTCACCATGTGCTATCATTTAATTATTACCCTCCTAGTTTATTCTTCCTCTTTTAAAAGGCCTTTTCTTCTGACCCATCCTTCAATATTCTCTTGTCTGGCTCTTCCTATAGCTAGGCTTTCATCCGGCACATTCCTAGTCACCGTAGTGCCTGCAGCGATATATGAATTCTTGCCTACTACTACCGGAGCCACCAAGTTCACATTACAGCCCACAAAACTGTTATCTTCAACTTTTGTCCTGTGTTTTTTCTTGCCGTCATAATTGACAAATATTACTCCACAACCTAAGTTTACTCCTTTTCCAACGTCTCCATCTCCAATATAAGCTAAATGAGAAGCTTTTGAATAATCTCCAAAATTAGAATTCTTCATTTCAACAAAATCACCCACCTTTGCATACTTTCCTATTGAATTTCCTGGTCTTAAATATGCAAAGGGTCCTATTGTAGTTCCTTCTCCTATACTGCTTTCCAGTACAACAGAGTTTTTTACTTCAACGCCTTTGCCTATATGGCTATCTGATATAGTTGTATATGGACCTATTACAGCATCTTCTTCTATATATGTACTGCCTTTTATAATAGAGCCGGGCAATATTGTTACATCCCTATCAATAGTTACTCCTTCATCGATATATGTATTTGATGGATCTATGATGGTTACTCCATTCAACATATGTTTTTCAAGGATACGATTTGACATAATGGAGGCGGCTTGAGACAGTTGAAGCCTATTATTCACACCCATTATCTCTTCTATATCATTGATCTTATAAGCCCCTACCTTAAGTTTATTGTCATTAAAAATCTTTATAACATCTGTAAGATAATATTCATTCTGATTATTATCATTTTTTAACTCTTTTAGTGCTTTTTTTAAAAACTTTCCATCAAATAAGTATATACCGGAATTAATCTCTTTAATCTTCCTCTGTTCAGAATCTGCATCTTTTTCTTCCACTATTGCAACAACATTATCAGATGCATCCCTTATTATTCTTCCATAAGAAAATGGATTATCCACTTCTGCAGTTAATATTGTAGCATGAAATCCACCTTCTTGGTGAAATTTATACATTTCACGTATGGTTTCAGGGTTTAAGAGAGGTGTATCTCCATACAAAACCAAAACAAGTCCAGAAGTAATAAAGTTGTCAGCCTGCATTACCGCGTGACCTGTACCCAACTGCTGCTCTTGATAAGCAAACTTCACATTATCTAGCTTAGCTTTCACTTCTGAAGCTCCGTGACCTACTACTACTACAGTTTCTGATACTCCTGCTTTTCGTGCACAGTCTACAACATACTCAATCATTGCTTTTCCACATATTTCGTGCAAAACTTTAGGCTTTTTAGAATACATCCTCTTGCCTTCTCCCGCTGCTAGTATTATTGCTAGTACATAGGATGTGCTATTCAAACTACCACCTTCTATAATACAATTTTTTCACTCTATATTCTAACATAATATTATGAGCATAAAAAGGAAATTTCCTTATATCATTATAATGTTTCCCTCTTTTTGCTAAAAAAATACCGGAGCATCATAATACTCCGATATTTGAACTGTATTTCATCAACTTCCATATTGGATTTCTTATACTTTTAATCTTCTGCTTATTCCCTTTTGTAATATGGATGTGGATACCAGCCGTGGCCGCCCTTTTTGTCATAACATTGTTCCTTATCGTCACTACTGTAATCGCTGTCATCATCCTCATATAAATCATCTATATCCCATTTTCCATAATAATTATGATGCATCATTGGAAAACCTGTCATAGGATATTGCATCATAGGACATTGCATCATGGGGCACTGCATAAAGGGTCTGTTCATTTCATGCATCTCCATATCATCTAAATCTATATCCGACATAAAACCTTCTGTATATATATTCTCCTTTTCTGACATCATATTACCTCCCAATATATTAATACCAATATTATATATATATTCAAGTGAGGTAAAATATGATACCTAAACAACTTTCAGCATGTAAAAAGTCCCTCCCACCTAAATGGAACGGACTTTAATGGCAATCACCGATTTATTGCTCTGCTTCTTTAACTTTTTCATATTCCTCAAGAATTGCAGTCTGTATTTTTTCTCTAGTAGGAGAATTTATCGGATGAGCTATATCTTTAAACTCTCCATCTGGTGTCTTTCTGCTAGGCATAGCAATAAATAAACCTTCCTGCCCCTCAATTACTTTAATGTCATGAACTACAAATTCATTATCAAAAGTAACAGATACAACTGCTTTCATCTTGCCTTCGGTGTTTACCTTTCTAATCCTTACATCAGTTATATTCATACTGCTCACCACCTTCCCGTCCAAGTGCTTGTCAATTAATAGTTTAATTATTCGCCATCTTTTCGTTTTTTCCTGCTTTTTGCATGGAATTTTCTGAAAACAGTTATATTTCTTAACTAAATTGCATATCTTTATAGATATTTATCCTTCCCCTTTGTTCATCAACTTCCCCTACCTCTAAAAGAGATATATAGTCTTTTATAAGCTTTTCTTTAGGTTCTGTAGTCTTCATTAAAAAACCTACGCCCACTACCTCTACCTTTATCTCTTTCATCAATCCTATTATTCCCTTTGCGGTACCCCCAGCCTTCATAAAATCATCGATTATCAGTACTTTCTTACCTTCAGGTATGGCTCTTTTTGAAATAAACATAGTTTGAATTCTTTTTGTAGAACCAGATACATAATTTACGCTTACCGTAGACCCTTCAGTGACTCTATTTTCTCTTCTGATTATGACTAAAGGTACATTTAAAGCCCTTGCAGTCATGTGAGCCAAAGTGATCCCTTTTGTCTCTATTGTTACCACATACTCTGCCCCACTGTTCATAAAATAGGTTGCAAATATTTCACCTATTTTGTAAGAAACATTAGGATCATATATTACATCGGAAGCATATATAAAGTTTCCTGGGATAATTCTAGACGGGTTTCTAAGTCTCTCACACAATTCATCTAAAAATAATATAATATCATCTTTTTTTACATAAGGTCTGTATCTTACTCCTCCCGAAGCTCCCGATATAGTCTCTATCTGACCTAAGGACATTTGCTCAACTATTTTCCTTGCTGATGAAATATCTTCACTAACAGTAGATTTTGCTGCACCGAATATTTCACTAAAATAATTCAAACCAAACAACTTGTTAGGGTTATCGCTTAAAATCTTTATAAGAGCTGCAACTCTCTCATTCCTTTTTAATTTTTCCATAGAGTTCCTCCTCTAAAATACGAATATTATCCCCCATATTGTATTTTTTATTCATTTCTATATTTGTTATAAAAATCCTCTTTTAAGTAATATAATTAATTAATAAATGTTATATTGCTATACTAAAATCAAGTATTAATATTTTTACATAAAATAATTTTTTTATATACAAGCTGATTATTAAGGCTATAATAGTATTATGGTTAATACATATATATTATCAGGAATAACTAAACTGTTTTAGGGAGTGTAAAACATGTTTTTATCACAAAATATAAAAACCGTCCATTTTATAGGCATAGGCGGTATTAGCATGAGTGGTTTGGCCCATATACTGCTATCTAGAGGATATAAAGTTCAAGGTTCTGATATACAATATAGCACCATAATACAAAAACTTGAAAAAAATGGTGCAGTGGTGAACATTCCTCATAATGCAGCAAATATACATGGAGCAGATTTGATAATCTACACATCAGCCGTCAAAGATGATAATCCTGAGATAATCGAAGCTAAAAAGCAGAATATCCCATTAATAGATAGAGCAACTTTCCTTGGTACAGTAATGAAAGAATACTCTTACCGAATTGCTGTTGCAGGATGCCACGGCAAAACCACAAGCACCTCAATGATTTCTATTATTTTTCAGAATGCTGGATTAGATCCTACCATTCTATTAGGAGGGGAATTGGATTCCATAGGAGGCAATGTAAGGATTGGTAAGGGACCATATTTTATTACAGAAGCTTGTGAATATATGGACAACTTTTTAAAATTTTATCCTTTTTATGGCATTATACTCAACATCGATGAGGATCATTTGGATTATTTTAAGGATATAGAGCATATAAAAGAATCATTTATTAAATTTGTTAAGCTGATTCCTCCGGAAGGCTGCCTTGCAGTCTGTGCTGACAATAAAAATGCAATGGATATGATTCCACATGCTAAATACAATACTGCCACCTTCGGTATAGAAAATAAGGCGGATTATATGGCTAAGGATATTGAATTCGATACGTTAGGACTTCCTACCTTTAAGGTCTATAAAAGAGGGCAGGATATTGGTATTTATAAACTGCAAATACCAGGCAGGCACAATATTTTGAATTGTTTATCAGCCTTTGCTGTATCTGATTTTTTTGGAATACCCAATGATGTAATTAGAAAGAGCCTTATGGAGTTTAAAGGAACCCATAGAAGATTTGATATATTGGGAACTATAAATGATATCACAGTAGTTGATGATTACGCCCATCATCCTACAGAAATAAAAGCCACCCTTGAAGCAGCTAAAAAGTTTCCTCATAATAAACTTTGGTGCATATTTCAACCTCATACATACACAAGAACAAAGCTATTGTTTAATGAATTTGCGTCATCTTTCAAAGAAGCTGATTATGTAATAATTACTGACATATACGCAGCTAGGGAAAAAGATACTGGTGAAATACATTCAAAAGACTTGGTTGAAGAAGCCAATAGGATAAAAAATAATGCCATATACATGAAAGAGTTCCATGACATTGCAGAATATGTTTCGAAAAATGCAAAAGCTGGGGATATGGTGTTGACTGTCGGCGCAGGAAGCATAACAAAGCTTGGGCCAATGATTTTGGAGAAGTTGAAGCGCTAAGACAGCATCTTTTTGCTCTCATGCTTACATACAGTTACTTTTACATAGTCAATCTAAGTAATATATAATATAGCATAAAATATTTGCTTTGGTAACCCTACGGGTCACAGGTGACATTCTAATGCTCACCTGTCTGCATATTAGATATGTACTTCAGATATAAGAGTTCGCTTTGGCATTTCTATAGCTTGAACTCACAAAAAGCCTAACGGCATCCAAAGGACATCCTTGTCCAGGATGCCTAGGCTGGCCTCCGTGCCAGCCTTACGGTTTTTTTGTTCGTTCTTCGCTAAGAACTGCTAACAAAGCTCACAACATATCTTCAGCACATATCTAATATGCAGTTACAATAGCGTTCCCCTATACTATTGATTTTGTTGTACCTAAAAAAGCTACAGTAACTAAAGAATAAGCATATGTGCAGTTCACAAAGAAATTGATTTTTGTAACTCTTAAGCTCATGCCCTAATAAAAATTCGTTTCAAATAAACTCTTTAACCGGTTTTAGCATACCTTTCAAAACGATGTATTCGATATCCTGTGCATTTTTTATGTCTTCCAAAGGATTAGAATTCAGCACGAGAAAATCTGCAATTTTCCCAGTTTCTATTTTTCCAAAATCATCAGCAATATTAAGAAATTTTACCGGATTAATAGTAGCACATTGCAATGCTTCCAGATTTGAAAATCCACAATTGACAAGTTCCTGCATCTCTTCATGTACACTGCAACCGTAAAATATCTTAAATTGATCCCCTAACATGCTACAATGAGAATCAGTGCCAACCATTATGGGTACTTTTAAAACATGCATTTTACTTAACAATTTCATCTTTTGTTCATACATATAATCAAAAAATGGTATAAGATTAAACTTCTTCAATTCTTTCGTGAAATCTTCCATAAAATCTATCAGTTCCTGTGATATATATTTATAAAACTCTGGTTTTGAATCTATGAGTTCTGAAGTTGCTGCTTTCATAATCCTCATAGTAGGAGTATAATATACATCATTCTCAATTGAAGCTTTCATAATCTCTTCAAACTTATTTTCATCAAAAGTCTCGGCGGCTTCTTTCTCATTAAGCTCTGCTAACATATTATTCTCTGCAGTTACATATCTTTCTCTCAAAACATCTTCAGAAGATGAGGAACCTAGAAATATTCCGGAAAGATGTTCTAGACTTCTCTGTCCAAGCCTTATGGCTTCCATTATGCTGACATCATAAGGCACATGCCCTACAACAGGAAGCTTAAATTTTTTTGCATGTTTAAGTAACTTACAATATTTATCATAGGGTACCTTATAATGAACCTTGATATAATCAGAACCAGATTCATATAATTCTTTCACTACAGATAATACATCATCTGTTTCTGCTATATTAATTCTACTATCAATACCTGGAATTGTTTTATCATCCAAAATAGGGCCTGTTACATAAACATTCATTGGTAAGGAATTTTCTTTTAGTTTTGCTCGTAAACTCTCTATTTCCTTAAAGGAAGAACCCATATCTCTTATCCCTAGTACACCGTTGGCCAGCAAATGGGGAATTGCCAAATCCGCGTTGCATAATATATGAATATGCATATCCCATAAAGCTGGAATAATAAATTTATCAGTGCAATCTACTATCATATATTTTGTATCATCCTGCAAACAAACAGAATCTTGAATATCAATAATTCTGTCGCTGTAAACAATTATATTTTTGTTATAGTAGATATAACCACTATATAAATCAATGATGTTTGCACTTTTTAATAATAGAGGTCTATCATCATATCTCTGATATTTCATCTAATACCTCCTTCCTTCCATTGTCACATCAACATTGACATAACAACTATTAAAACTGCTACCAGCGCATCACCCACAACAAGACCAGTCGCCGCATTATTATAAAACTCAGCCTTTGAGTTTCCTAGGCTTTTTTCTACTATCCCCCTAATGACGCCACCAACAGCAACACTTGATACAACCGCAGGTGAGAGATACAAAGTAATAGCTAATGCACCAGCAGGCAAACCTATAAAAGACATAACAACTCCTATTAAACTACCTAATATAAATCTTCCAGCATGAAAAACATTAGTTGCTCCAGCAGTTCCTGATAAGCCTGATGCAACTGCGTAATACATTTTTCCTATAGGATAGGACATATATTCAGAGGTTGTTCCATAAGTTTTTAATAAACCATAAAAGAAAATTGTTCCAATAATTATTCCAGGTATGATTCCTATTATTTGGCACCACACTTGTTTTATAGGAGAAGCATCCAGCATATAACCTGTTTTTAAATCCATCATTGTATTTTGAGCTAACAATGTTATGGCTCCAGACATGAAAGATATAAGTATGGCTATTATTGGATCTTTAATAATTGAGTATACTACTATTATCTGGAATATAGTAAAGGCCAAAGCAGCACTGAGCCCTGATTCTGCTTGCACCCTAACTGCTATCAATGCAGTAGCCATTCCTAAAACAAGGAAAAATAACATATAAAGTGGGTTAACATCATAAACAGCTTTATAAAAAACCAATATTCCTATACTACAAACAACCATGCACAAAATAAGAGATCTACTTGATATAAACTTTGACTCTTCCCCTAAACCATTACCACCTATCTTGAATGCTTCAAAAAAGGCTTTTCTCTGCCTTAAAAGCGGTATAACAGAGGCAAAAAGGGACATGCCTATCATTATAGGTATATTAAAATTTTGCATAGCTGAATAATCAACTTGCGGATTAGTATACCAACCTAAATTTGTTCCAATAGGTGCAAGTATGATATTTGAAATCAAAGATCCTGCTAATAGGATTATGCTAATCTTAAATCCTAATATATAACCCATTCCCAGCATCATTGGCATCATCAATATTCCCATAACCATACCCTTTGGCAAGAATTTAGTGAAATCAAATACAACTGGAATTATACCTACAACATTTTGTAGAAATACAACTACTAAACCTATAAATGTAAAAAGAAATAGTAATTTTGCGTCCCTACCAGTAAGTTTACCAGCGTTATCGATAGCAGTTTTGCACATTACCGATTGCGGAAAAAGCAAATTAGGATCTTCAACCATTTGTTTTCTTATCAATGTTACAAAGCATATACCGATCATATTAGCCAAAAACAAAGGAATTATAATTGAATACCAATTGTATTCATAACCCAATAATATAGCAGAAATATAATTTACAGCCAATCCTGAACAACTAAGAGCAACAGCTGAAGCAGTAGTCTGCATAATGTTGATTTCCTTCTTGTTTGTAGCACCTCCTACAAGAGGAATCAAAATCACCCCCAAAACAGAAGCTACAGGAGATACATTTAGATCCATTCCTGCTACAGCAGCCAGGTATATAAGAAGTGCCATCATAATTATTCCTACTATTATTCCCCATAGAACTGCGCGAAAGGTAAACTCTTTC
>JAAYMO010000088.1 GCA_012521375.1 Clostridiales bacterium | reverse complement strand
CCTTCAAATAACACACAGGTTCACGCGTGACCCCCTACCCTAAAAATTGGTCGTGAAATGAGGTGATATATGTGGCGAAAAAAAAGGAGTTAACAAGAGATGAACGGATATTGAAAGAAGAAAGAAGGCTTAAGAAAATTTACAAAGATATAGACAAAGATAAAATAGGGATTGTTGAAGGGTTAATACAAAGAGCTGCATATATGAGAGTAACTCTTGAAGACTGGGAAAGAGATATCATGGAGAATGGCCATATAGAGATGTTTACTCAATCTGAAAAAACAGCCCCATATGAAAGAGAGAGACCGGTCGCAAGACTTTACAATACAATGAATAAAAATTATCAAAGTATAATTAACCAGCTTTCCAGCTTACTCCCTAAAGATACGGGAGGCGGTGAAGATGATGGATTTGACAAATTTGTCAGCGCAAGATAATTATATATTACAATACTGGGATGAAATTCAAAGTGGTAATATATTAGTATCAAAAAAGATATATAATACATATAAAAAAGTTGTTCATGACATACATAATCCTGAAAGATGGCATTATGATGATGTTAGGGCAAAACATGCTATATATTTCATAGAAGAGTATTGTAGGCATTCCCAAGGCGAGATGGGAGGACAAAAGATAGTATTAGAATTATGGCAAAAAGCCATGATAAGTACAATATTTGGTTTTATAGATAATGATGGCTATCGTAAATATCGACGTGCAATTTGGATAGTAGGAAAGAAAAATGGTAAATCCTTAATTGCATCTGCTGTAGGTTTATATATGCAGATAGCAGATGGAGAAATGGGTCCTGAAATTGTATCTGCGGCAACTACAAGAGAACAAGCAAAGAAGATATGGGAAGCTGCTAAGGCAATGGTAATGATGAGCCCAGCTTTAAAAAGAAGGATAAAGCCACTTACTGGGGAATTATCAAGCAAGGCTTATAATTTTGGAACATTCAAGCCATTATCCAGTGACTATAATACATTAGATGGTTTGAACTTGCACTGTGTACTATTAGATGAGTTGCAACAATGGAAAAATGGATTAGGCTTATATGATATTTTAACAAGAGGTGTATCTGCAAGAAAGCAACCTCTTATTTTTATAACCACAACAGCAGGAACTATCCGAGAGGACATCTATGACACAATCTATGACGAATGCGAAATGATAATAAATGGATATGATGATCCTGATGGTTATCAAGACGAAAGAACAATTGCGTTTATATATGAATTAGACAGCAGGAAAGAGTGGCTAGATGAAAAGAATTGGATAAAAGCAAATCCGGGATTAGGAACAATAAAGAATTACGATATTTTAAAGAATGAAGCAGATAAGGCAAGAGAAAATCCTCTATTAGTTAAAAACCTATTGTGTAAGGATTTTAATATTAGGGAAACATCAACAGAAACTTGGCTAACATATGAAGAGTTAAACAATACCGCTACATATGACTTAAGTAAACTAAAACCGAGGTATGGAATTGGCGGAGTGGACTTATCATCTACCACCGACTTAACTAATGCCACGGTAATTTTTATGGTTAAAGATGATCCAACCATATATGTACTACAGATGTATTGGTTACCC
Source organism: Clostridiales bacterium (assembly GCA_012521375.1). Classification (GTDB taxonomy): domain Bacteria; phylum Bacillota; class Clostridia; order Lutisporales; family Lutisporaceae; genus Lutispora. Next base: position 958 of record JAAYMO010000088.1, on the reverse strand, counting down.
GAAGAACTACTTGAACAAAGGGTGAAGGAAGATAAAATCCGATATGATGTTTGGAAAGAACAAGGTTTATTAGAAACAACTCCCGGCAACAGAGTTCACTACAAATTTGTGACTGAGTGGTTTTTAAAGGTACAGAATGAATTAGATATTTATTTGCCTTGGATAGGCTATGATAGTTGGAGTGCAACATATTTTGTAGAGGAAATGGCGTCATATTTTGGAAAAGAGTGCATGGAGCCAGTAATACAAGGGAAAAAGACTTTATCAGGTCCGATGAAAGCTTTGGGAGCTGATTTAGCTGCAAAAAAAATTAATTATAATAATTCACAAATCTTAAAATGGTGCTTATCAAATGTAAACGCAGATATAGATAAAAACGGCAATATACAGCCTGTAAAAAGCAATCAAAGAAGAAGAATAGATGGTTTCGTAGGATTACTGAACGCCTATGTAACCCTAGAAAGGCACTATGAAGAATATATCAATATCATTTAAGGAGGTGATAAATTGGGATTGTTTGATAGGTTTAGAAATGTTTCAAAAGTGGCCAGATATCAAATGGTTACAGAACGAGGCAATGGTTTTTACTCATGGAATGGAAAATTATATCATAGCGACATCGTTAGAAGCTGCATAAGACCCAGGGCCAAAGCGATGGGTAAATTGGTAGCCAAGCATATTCGCACAGGGAAAAACGGCATTGAAATCAATCCGGAACCATATATAAGGTTTTTATTAGAAGAACCCAACCCTTATATGAGTGGACAGGTTTTGCAAGAAAAAGTTGCTAATCAGCTTGCGCTTAATAACAATGCTTTCATTTTAATTGTTAGAGATGAATATGGCTTGCCAGCGGAATTATACCCAATACCATGTTCGGGTGTAGAAGCAATACACAAAAACAATGAACTATATCTTAAGTTTTATTTCTTGAACGGAAACATCAATACGTTCCCTT
>JAAYMO010000087.1 GCA_012521375.1 Clostridiales bacterium | reverse complement strand
TATGGCGAATTTAAAACTAAAGATAATGGGTATCAGTATTATGGTATAAAACCTTTTTCAATAGGACAGTTTTTGTTTAATTTGTTTGAAATTAAAAATAATAAAGTAACCAAATTATTGGTTACTGCAGACTGAAGACAAAGCATATAATTTTTTAAAGAATCCTTTAAAACCAAAAAGGATTCTTCTGTTTTTTGGCGAATATATAATGTAAAACATTGATATGGTGGTGTTTCAGATGTTAACAAAGGAAAAAGATGATATTCGAAGCCAGATAGAAATGCTATGTTTAGATCAATTGGTGCCAGAGGATCATCTGGTGAGAAAACTAGAAGCTGCAATAGATTTCAATTTCATATATAACCTGGTATCAGATAAATACTCTATGGATAGTGGGAGACCAAGTATAGATCCTGTAGTACTCTTTAAGATTGTATTCATTCAATATATATTCGGGATTAAGTCAATGAGGCAGACCATAGCTGAAATACAAACAAATGTTGCATATAGATGGTTTATCAAATATGGACTAAATGAACAGATACCTCATTTCACAACCGTAGGTAAAAACTATGTCAGAAGGTTTAAGGATACAGATATATTTGAGCAAATATTTGTAAGGATATTAGAAGAAGCAGTAAAAGCAGGATTTGTTAAAGCAGATGCTGTTTTCATAGATGCAACTCATGTAAAAGCAAATGCCAACAAAAAGAAATTCAATAAAGTTCTGCTGGAGAAAGAAGCTAAGAAATACCAAGAAATATTGGATAAAGAAATTAATGAAGATAGAGAACTACATGATAAGCCCCCTTTGGATATGAGTAAAAAAAAACAGAGTTAAAGGAAATGAAAATTAGTAAAACAGACCCGGACAGTGGAGTGCTAAGGAAAAGTGAAAAAGAGAAATGCTTTGCTTATTCATTTCATACAGCATGCGATAGCAACGGTTTCATACTTGGTATAACTGCTACTGCTGCAAATGTTCATGATAGTACAATGCTAGATGAAGTCTTAGAACAAGTAATAAGGAATGTAGGAAAACCTGAATATGCTGCAGTAGATGCTGGGTACAAGACACCCTATAACTGTAAAATGCTGATAGATCAAGGAATAACACCTGTAATGCCATATAAAAGGCCAATGACTAAGAAAGGATTCTTTAAAAAATATGAATATGTATATGATGAATACTTTGATTGTTACATATGTCCTAACAATCAGATACTAAGTTATCGGACAACAAACAGAGAAGGATATCGGGAATACAAATCAGACCCAAAAGTATGCATCAATTGTCCATATAGGAGTCGATGTACAAACAGTAAAGATTATACCAAACTAATAACTCGACACATATGGGAACATTACGTAGAAGAGACGGATCATTTAAGGCATACGAGTATTAACAAAGAAATATATGATAAGCGCAAAGAAACAATTGAGAGAGTCTTTGCAGATATGAAAGAAAAGCATGGCATGCGCTGGACAACCTTAAGGGGATTAAAAAAGGTAAAAGCGCAGGCGATGCTTGTTGCTGCATGTATGAACTTAAAAAAGATGGCAAATTGGATGTGGAAGTCTGGCAAAACCGGACCCAAACATCGTATTTTAGTTGAAAAGATACTTTATTCCATAAAATTTCATAAAAAATATGGCTTCCATCAATTGTGGAAACCATATTTGTCTGCAAACTG
>JAAYMO010000086.1 GCA_012521375.1 Clostridiales bacterium | reverse complement strand
TTCATTTCATTAGACATAAAATCCAATACCTCTTGAGCCGCCATAGAAAGTTTTCCAAAGGCTGAGCCTACCTTCTCTACCATATTGTATATATTGCTCACTGCTTCACTTGACTGCTCTGCCAGATTTCTCACTTCGTCTGCTACTACTGCAAAACCCTTTCCTGCTTCTCCTACCCTTGCTGCTTCAATAGCTGCATTTAAAGCCAGCAAATTAGTCTGAGATGCAATATTGTCTATAGAATCAGCCATAACTTTTACTTCTTCAACAACGTGTCCTTCATCTAACGCGCTCATTATATTTTCATACTTTTCTTTATAAACTTTATTACTTTTTTCAATGGCTTCTATAGATTTATTCTTTATTTCAGCAGCTCTCTTTTTGATTTCATCCGCTGAATTCTTTGCTTCTTCAGCTTTTGATTCAAGTTGATGAGCAGCAGATTCAATCTCCTCTGTATAGGCGTTTACCTCTTGGGTTGTGGCGCTGAGTTCTTCTGCTCCTGCTGTAATCTCATATACAGAATTGTTAATACCCTGCATATTGGTAGATATTTGTACCATTGTATTTTCTAATTTTTCTGCTTCACTGACTACAACATCGGTGGTTTTATCTACTTCAATCATTAAATTTCTAAGGTTGGAAATCATTTTATTGAATGCAGATGCAATCTTACCTATTTCATCTTTGCTTTTTATTGCAATTTGTGAGGTCAAATCGCCTTCATTATTAGATAGTTCTTCCATTTTTTTGGCTATATCAGCCAATCGTGAAATCTTTCTTCCCAGAACAATAAAGGTCAATAATATAAAAATTATCAAAGCTATTATTGCAATATTTACGTAACGAAACAAAATATCAGTTTTTACCATCATTTCAGAAATATAAATCTCGGCTTCTTCATTAATCTTGTTCTGAAAAAAATCTAAGTATCTTGTCATAGAATCCTTTCTAGTTTTATAACTGCTACCTAATATTAAATAGTTTGCTACAGCTGCTCTGCCATCTCTATATGCTTCTATAGCCTCCAATTCACTTTCTGTAAGTTCTTGGGAGAGGGTTATAGCTTGTTTTAAATAACCCATAATCTCTTCAGATATATTAAGGCTTTCAAACTGACTTAAAATATTTTCTTGAGTTTTGTTTTCGTTAATCTCTTTCATATATTCATCATATTTTGCATCATATCCATATTGTATGTATTCACTTACCAAATCTGATTTGTAATTAGTAGCTGATATAAACTCTGATGCCAGTTCCCGGATTTGATCCCCTCTGTCTACAGCATCTCGCTCATTTCCTATAAACACATTAATATTATATAAACTCACAACTACAGCAATGCATAATATTACACATATAACACCCATGATTTTCAAAAGCTTCGATATGCTCAAGATAGTCTACCTCCTAAAGATATTGATTTTACATATTATAACATATTTCTACATAATTTTTAACTATTTATTAATATATTTTGTAAAAATTTTAACATTTCCCAAAACAGCTCTATAGATTTGCTAAATACTATGCTTGGAGATCTTTCTATACAAGGCTGTTCTTGAAATATTCAATATTTCTGCTGCTTTTGACTTGTTTTTATACTTTTCTAATGCTCTTTTTATCACATCTGCTTCCACTTCTTCCAAAGTAGGAAAGTAGTCTGTATACTGTAAACTTAAATAACTTTTGCTTTTTGTATCTTGCTCAGTAACGTACAACGGTAGATCTTTTTTTGTTATTATTCCATCCTCATCCATCACCACAGCTCTTTCAATTATATTCTCCAATTCTCTTATATTCCCGGGATAGTCATAGTTGTTGAGTATTTTCAATGCATCCTCTCCTATAGTCACATCCCTGCTTATTTTTTTTCTCATTTTATTTAACATGTTGTCTATATAATATATGATGTCTTCTCTTCTTTCCCGGAGAGGTGGGATCAATATCCTGATTACCTCCAGTCTATAGTACAGATCCTCCCTGAACTTGCCCTGAGCTACCAAAGCTCTCAAGTCCTTATGAGTAGCTGCTATGATTCGCACATCTAAAGGCATCAGCTTATTGCTACCGATTTTGATGATTTCTTTGCTTTGAATCACCCTTAATATTTTAGATTGGAGGGAAATATCCATATCGCCTATTTCATCCAACAAAAGGGTTCCTCCATCTGCCATCTCAAAATAACCTGGGTGGCCTCCCTTTTTTGCTCCTGTAAAGGCTCCTTCTTCATAGCCGAAAAGTTCACTTTCTAGAAGATTATAGGGTATGGAGGCGCAATTTACCACTAAAAAAGGTTTGTCCTTCCTAGAACTATTCTTATGAACAAATCTAGCCAGCACTTCTTTGCCTGTTCCACTTTCACCCTCTATAAGCAGGTTAGAATCTACCATACTAGCCTTTAGAGCATATTTCATGACATCTTTCATAGCCTGACTCTTGCCTACTACAAAGTCACTTTTGTTTTCATTTACTTCTTGGAGTTTTTCATACAACTGCTTTATGGTTGTATTGGCATATTCTAATTTATCGGTAAGCTGCTGTATTTCAGTAATGTCTCTGAATATTGATATGACGCCGATAATTCGTTCATTATCCAAAATAGGTACTATATTGGATATGACGGTGGCGTCAAAAACATGGGTTGTTATTCCTATTAACTTCTTTCCTGTTTCCAATACTCCCAGCATGCCAGAATCAGGCACCACATCCTGCACATGCCTGCCTAGAAAATAGCTCTTGTCCTTCTTGGTAATCCTGGTATTGGAATTGTTTACATAAACAACAATGCCTCTATGGTCTATGATAGATATGCCATCGTGGAGACTTTCCAATACAAACTCTTTGTCCTTGATTATCTTTTCCAGTTTATTCATAATACCACCCGATTTGTAGTTTGTTAGTTTCAGTATAATATACCAGGTGAAAGATGTCTATTTTGGTTATTACTTAACCAATGGGTTCTTCAAAAATATACTGCTATCGAATCTTTTCCTACATGTTTTGCTTCATTATACTTTTAAGCACTCGATCAAAAGCAATTAGATTACTGAGATAAACAATTGTATGTAATCCTAACTTTCCCTTCACATGTAACAAAAATGTAATATTTAGAAAAGCCTCAAGTCTTTGACTTTTAAAATAAAAAGTTATACTATAATAAAGTACCCACTAACACTTCATAAATTTTCCCAAATTAAAATTAAATATTTCTCAAACCTTCACACCATCCAGTCCATAGTCCAGGATATAAGAATAAGCAAGCCCCTTAAGTCAATACATGCTAAAGCCAAGAATAAAACATTTTATATAATCAATCCAGAAGATATAACATTAGATATTTACCCTGTTGAAAAATTACAAAAAATTTGTATACCTAGGATCTTTTGTTTGTACCCATTTTTCATAACAAACACCTCTATAAATATCAATATATTTATAGCTTGTCTGTGAATAAATCTTATCTGATTAGCGAGGACAGAGAAAAACGAAATACATATTTCCCTAATACTGACGTTTTACTTACCGGACCAAACATACGGGAGTCATAACTTACAATTGAATTATCTCCAACTACAAATATTTCACCGTCACCTAAACTGTAATCTAACTCTGACATATAAATCCTTAATTCTTGCGTCTCATCAATTATTTTTTCTCCATTTACTAAAATACCATCTTCTACTATACGTACTTTATCCCCATCTAATGCTATTACTCTCTTTACTAAATATTCATCATTATGTCGAAGAGCTACTATGTCACCTTCTTTTATTTCATCTAAATTAATTTTACTAAATATTGCGATATCTCCGTTTAATATAGTTGGATACATCGAAGAACCTGATATTAGAGAAATAATGATAAACTGATTCATAATAAAAACTAACACTATTGCCAATAGTGCCGATAATAAATACTCACTAATTATGTGTTTAATCCATTTTATCACTGGTGTCACCTCAAATTAATACATATAGACTAGCTGTATATTCTATAAAGCACAAAGATATCCTTTTTCATATCAATCTACTATTATTCTATTTGGATATTAGAACCTTCATTGTTTGCTCACTTAATAGGGTATAATTTTGGGATTATACTAGCAACTACTTTTACATTTTAGATAACTATTTTTGCATTTTCATTTTACCAAATACATTTTCTCTTAAGTATTCATCATATTTCTTAAATCACTATATATACATAATAGGTACAATAATCCAATAAATATCATATTAATAGTATACAAAATAATCATTAATTGTCTAATGTTAAAACATTAACTTCGAACACAGTAAAAAAATCCTTTAATGGCAATACTGATGACATAGGGGGAATATATTTTTGAAACGAGAATTGGAAGAGAAATTGTATCATAGATTTCAGTGGCTTACAAGTATTAATAATATATGGTGTGATGACGGTTGTTTCCGACTCATTTATAAGCTTTGTGAAGAAATTGAGAATATATATAATAAGAGGAATTTAGATATCAATACTATCAGAGTCGGTGATATAAAAGAAAAGTATGGAGCACTTCAATTTGATTTAGGTAAATGTATTGAAGAGGCTTATGAAATAGTTCAAAAATATGAAGAATTATCAGAATCTATTTGTCAAAGTGCGGAGCTGATGGTAGCTTGCACATAAAAAACGGTTGGTATTATACTCTTTGTCCGGAATGTGCTGTAAAATTAGGCTGTAGTTTAAATGAATGATATAATAAGTAAACCTTTTGGTATTAAACTTTACCAAAAGGTCTACTTTTTTAAAAACTATTAGAAAATAACCGGTGTATTGATTGATAGCAATTTTACAAGCTTATTGGTTCTATTTCTCCATGTATGAGGTTCATTAGCTTTATAATGAGCACTATCTCCTGGATACATATCATACTCATCATCTTTATAACATAATGTCAATATGCCTTCCAATACATAGATAAATTCTTCTCCGTCATGAGGAGATTTAGCAGGCGCAGTTTTTTCATCTCCAGGCAGAATTGTTACCAGCATTGCTTCTATAATTCTGTCTTCCATACTGCCTGATAGATTAGATAATATATAGTCATTATTTTCATATTGAAAGTGGTCTTGTTCAAAGCTTCTTAATACCAATGAACGATTTTTTTTAGGGGGTGCAAAGAATTCAGATAAATCAGTATCCAAAGCTTCTGCTATGCTTTTCAATGATAGTATGGCTATTGAGGTCAACCCTCTTTCCACTTGGGACAAAAATCCAACAGACAAACCTGTCTTTTCACTCACATCCTTAAGAGTCATGCCTTTTGCATTTCTGATTTCATTTATTTTTTGGCCTAGTTCCTCTTTCATATGCCCACCTCTTATAGTATGATCATATCTCTATTGGAGTTATTAAATACTCTCGCCCCATCTCCTTCCACCATAACGATATCTTCTATCCTCATACCAAATTTTCCTGGAATATATATGCCTGGTTCTATGCTAAAGCACATACCAGTCTTTAATACTTGTTTATTGCCTTCTTTAATATATGGAGCTTCATGTACAGCCAATCCTATACCATGTCCTGTCCTATTGATAAAGTATTGTCCATATCCTTCTTTGGTTATTATATCTCTTGCTACTTTATCCACTTCTTCTGCCGTTATACCTTCCCTTACTGCTTTCTTTGCCTCGGTGGTAGCCCTGAGACATATTTCATAAACCTTTTTTTGTTCTTCTGTAGGTTCTCCTATAAATACAGTTCGGGAAGTATCTGAGCAGTAACCTTTATATCTGCAGCCAAAATCCAACACTACCAGGTCTTGTTCTTGAATTACCCTTTTATCATCGTTATAATGAGGCTTTGAACTATTAGACCCTGAGGCTACTATAGGGTCAAAGGCTAATTCTTCTCCTCCCTGTTCTATTAACAGCTCTTTTAGTTTGTTGGATATATCTCTTTCCGTAATACCGGGCTTTATAAATTTAACGATCTCTTCGTAAGCTCTATCTGCGATTTCTCCTGCTTTCGCCATATATTCGGCTTCTTGCTCATCTTTTAAAATCCTTAATTCTTCAAAGATATGGGCACCGTTTATATATTTGGCTTTAATATAATCTTCCATGTCTATCAGGTCTATAGCCCTTATACCTTCATTTACTGCAATTGTCATTCCATTGAGATCATAGTCCTTTTGTGCCTTTTCAAAGCATCCTAAAACTCCTTCTCCATCAGACCATTTGTATATATGAGCTTCTTCCCCTAAAGCTTCCCTCACTTCTTCGTAATATAGCTCAGGGCATATGAAGAACCAGCGTCCATCGGATAACACATATAAGCCCCTAAATCTTTCATCATTATCAGGCTTTATGCCTGCAATATACTGCACATCATGACTAGGCCCTATGACGCAGCCATCCACATCTTTTTCTATAAGAATATTGGTCAATTTATGTAGTTTCGCTTTATCTAGCATTTTATACCTCCGTTCCAAATAGTATACATTACTTTACGTTTACCCTAATTATATATTATTTTTTCTTATCCATCATGCTTTTCTGGAAGGCATGCAATACTAGCGACATGGCAATAACACCATATGCAATAAAAGCTCTGAAGAATTCACCGATTTGAGAATCTCCTAATAAGTTTTTGCCTGCATTTGGCGACACAATAAACAGGGTATGGAATAGGATGGTTCCAAGTATTGCATCTCCTATAGTAGCTTTTGTTACCGAAGCGCCGCCTACCAAAATCGCTGCAACTGCAAACATACCTACTTGTTCATGGCTGCTATATGTCTGCAAAGTACCGATATTTTGTAAAAACATTATCTGACCCCATGCAGCTAGAACGGTTGATATGGTAATTGCAATAAGTCTAGTTTTATCCACATCTATACCTGCTACTTTAGCAATGTTTATGTCTTGACCTAAAGCTCTAAAGTCTTGCCCCAGCTTAGTTCTGGTTATGAACCATATCACCAGGCAGAAAAATGCTATTATGATAAAAGATACTACAGGAATCTTCACTCCCATTATTACAGGTTGCCATAACTCATCTATACTATATTTAATAAGCTTTAAATCTAATGCATTTTTTAATCCGATGCCTCCGGGTAATATAATCTCTGGATCCTTTACGGGTATAACCGTACCCATCAAAAGAAGGAAAACCAGCTGATATAAACCCATTGCAAAGAAACCTAAAATCAAGCTTGTTATCATTTCTTGTCCCTTTGTCCTGTTTAATATGGAACCTGTACCTAATCCAAAGATAATTGCAAAAGGAGTGGCTATTAAAGCAGCAGCTATGATACCTGGCAGTCCTCCGATATCGAATATTTTTATGGTTATAAGCCCAATCTGCCCTGCCATTGCTCCAATAACCAGAGCAAAATTAAGCCCCATACCTGCTAAAACAGGAATGATAAGAGACAAAACCAAAAGAAGGTTTCTATTCAGTCGGGCAACAAGTTCATTTAAAATATATACCAAACCAAGCTTGGAAGCTACCATACCACCTAAGCATATTAATATAAACATTATTGGTACCGAATTTTTGATTATGAATTGTCTAATATCAAAGACTTTAGCCTTTTTTTCATTTAATTCTATCTTTGTACTCATCATTCATTACCTCCCATCTTGGTCAAGGCATAAAGAATAACTCCATTACTTACAATTATTCGTATTACTTCAGACAAATTCCCTTCAGGCATCATCTTATTTATTACAGGCAAGGATATTGTCAAAAGAGCTTGGAATAGAACAACACCCGATATGACATTCCCAATAGATGCTTTCTTTGCCGTAGCACCGCCGATCAGTATGGCCGATATGGCCAAGAAAGGCATCATCAAAGGGCCCTGATACAATTGGAAAAAACCATAGCTCTGAGCATATACAATGATACCTATAGCGCCTAAGACCATGGAGATAATTACTCCAATCATCCTTTGCTTATTTACATTTATTCCTGAGGCTTCAGCAAATTTCTGGTTGTCACCAGCCGCAATCATAGCAGCTCCCGTCTTAGACCTTAAGAATAACCACATTAAAGCACAACAAATTCCAAAGAAAATCAACGTACCTATAGGAAGTTTTCTTTCAAATAGTTCAAATTTGATAAGATGATCTAAAACTTTATCGTATTTATCAACAAGGGTGATAGTGACCCTGAGACCTCTGCCTCCTATTGCCCAAACCATATCAGGATTTTTGAAAGGAAGGACTAGCCATCCTATACTCATAAGGGAAACCATGGAAAATCCCATATATGTACCTACTGTCATCTCGTCTCCTTTTACCCTGTTTAACAGAAGCCCATATAGATACCCTGCAAC
>JAAYMO010000085.1 GCA_012521375.1 Clostridiales bacterium | reverse complement strand
GATATTTGAACCATAATATCTCCGCATAGTTTTTCTTCTTCAACCATCTTTTGTATCCCCTTAACTTGGCCTTCTACTTTTTTTAATCTATTCAGTATTTCTCTTTTTCGCTCTTCTTTATTATTCATATCATTACCTCCATACCCCCTGCTGGTATACCTTAAATTATACATTATTTTTTATTGGTGTCAATATATTATTATTATTCAACTTCGTTCTTTATTAAATCATTGACTACAACTGAAGCTAGTATAAATCCTGCAACCGGCGGTACGAATGATATACTCCCAGGAATATTTCTTCCTGGGTTATTAGGCATTTTCACGGTGGTTTTAATCGGTTTCTCTTTAGAGTAAACAACTTTAAGCTTTTTTATCCCACGTTTTCTAAGCTCATATCTTAGTACTTTTGCTAAAGGGCACATTTCTGTCTTGTATATATCTGTAACTTCAAACTTAGTTGGATCCAGTTTATTCCCTGCACCCATTGAGCTTACTATAGGAATCTTTTTCTCTATTGCTTTAATGATTAGATTTATTTTAGAAGATACCATATCTATAGCATCAATAATATAATCATAATCAAGAGCTAATATTCTTTCAGAAGTTTCTTCGTTATATTTTTCATCAAAGGTAATTATATTTATATTTGGATTTATATCTAAAAGTCTTTCTTTCATAACATCAACTTTATATTTTCCTATAGTTTTTGTAGTAGCATGAATTTGCCTGTTTATGTTTGATTCGCTAACCCTGTCATAATCAATCAACACTAAACTTCCTACTCCACACCTACCTAATGCTTCAGCAGCATAGGAGCCTACGCCACCAATTCCAAAAACTCCAACCTTGCTCTCTTTTAGTTTTTTTAGTGCTTTATTACCAATCAATAACTCTGTTCTTTCAAAAATATCCAAAGTATTACCTCCGAAACTGATCTGATTTAACCTAAAGCTAGTCAAATACCTATTATACTAATAAAATTTTAAGCCTAATTCTTTCAACTGTAATTCTTCTACTTTAGATGGTGCATCAGTCATTAGGCAATTTGCATTTTGGGTTTTTGGAAAAGCTATTACATCTCTGATATTATCTGTTCCAGTCAGTAACATTATTAGTCTGTCTATTCCAATAGCTAATCCGCCGTGAGGAGGTGTACCATATTTAAATGCTTCTAACAAAAATCCAAACTTTTCCCATGCATCTTCTTTTGAAAAGCCTAAAACTTTGAACATTTTTTCTTGAATTGTGCTATCATGTATTCGTATACTCCCGCCTCCAAGTTCATAACCATTTAACACAATATCATAAGCTTTTGCTCTTGCTTCCAATGGGTTGGTATCAAGTAGATAAATATCTTCATCCATAGGGCTTGTAAATGGATGATGTTTTGCAACATATCTCTTTTCTTCTTCATCATACTCTAATAAAGGAAATTCTGTAACCCACAAAAATCCTAACTTATCTTCATCTATTAGATTAAACCTTTTTGCCAGTTCTAATCTCAACTGTCCTAAGGAATCATGTACGACCTTTTCATTGTCTGCCACTATGAATATTATGTCCCCTATCTTTGCCCCCATTCTCTCGGTTATTGATTTAATCTCTTCTTCTTTAATGAATTTTAATATCGGAGATTTAATACCCTCTGATGTATAGTTAATCCATGCTAATCCTTTTGCTTTGTATGTCTTAACAAATTCTGACAGCCCATCTATATCTTTTCTGCTAAGGCTGGCGCCACAACTTGCAGCATTAATAGCTTTTACTTTCCCACCGTTTTTAATAGTTTCTGAAAACACTTTAAACTCACATTGAGACAAAAGATCACTTAAGTCTTTCAATTCCATTCCAAATCTTATATCAGGTTTATCAGAACCATATCTGTTCATGGCTTCCTTATAAGTCATTCTAGGTAACGGATGTTCAATGTCAACATCTTTAATTTTTTTGAATATATCTTTCATAAGACCCTCAATAACACCTATTACATCCTCAGCTTCAACAAATGACATTTCCATATCCAACTGAGTAAATTCAGGCTGTCTGTCTGCCCTTAAGTCTTCATCTCTAAAACATTTAACTATCTGATAATATTTGTCAAAACCTGATACCATAAGTATTTGCTTAAAAAGTTGAGGTGATTGAGGCAACGCAAAGAACTTGCCAGGTTGAACTCTACTAGGCACTAAATAGTCTCTGGCTCCTTCAGGAGTAGTTTTAGTCAGAACAGGAGTCTCAATCTCAATAAAACCATTTCTATCAAAATAATCTCTTATTATTTTATTTACTCTATGCCTAACAAAGAAAATATTTTGCATAATTGGTCTTCTCAAATCTAAATATCTATATTTTAATCTTAGATTTTCAGATACATTTAAATTGTCATCAATATATATAGGAGGTGTTTCAGCTTTACTTATTATTAATATTTCATTTGCAAGTAATTCAATATATCCTGTTTTAATTTTGGGATTTATTGCTTTTTCAGATCTTGCAGCAACTTTTCCAATTACTTGTATAACATATTCCCCTCGAACTCTTTGGGCCTTTTCGAAAAGTTCAGGATCTTCATCTTTATTAAAAACAACTTGGGTTATACCAGTTCTATCTCTTAAGTCAATAAATAATAATCCTCCTAAATCTCTTATTCTTTGCGCCCATCCGATTATGGAAGCATCTTGGCCAATATTTTCTATAGTCAACTCTCCACACATATGAGTTCTGTTATACTTAACCATATATTTACCTCCTTACCTTATTGACTATATCATCAATATCATTTAATAGAGCGTCTTTAACTTCTCCATTTTCCATATTCTTTATCTTTATTATATTTTTTTCAATCTCTTCATCGCCAATAATTATAACACTCTTTACTTTTAATTTATCAGCATATTTCATTTGAGCTTTTAAGCTCCTGTCCATATAATCTTTATCAGCCTTTATAGATAGTCTTCTCAATTCAAACAATAATTCCATAGCTTTATCATCAGCTTTTTCTCCTATAGCTGCTATGAATAATTCTGGTTTTTCTTCTTCTGGAAAAGGTATTCCTTGGTTTTCTAATATTAACAATAGCCTTTCCAATCCTAAACCAAAACCTATACCAGGTGTGCTTGGACCGCCACATTGTTCTATCAAGCCGTCATATCTTCCTCCACCACATACAGTGCCCTGTGCTCCTATATCATTGGATATTATTTCAAAAGCAGTCTTAGTATAATAATCCAATCCCCTTACAATTTTAGGGTCTACAATGTAATCTAATCCGATAATATCCAAACCTTTTTTCAACCTTTCAAAATGGTTTTTGCAATCATCACATAGATTATCAAGCATAAAAGGTGCATCTTCTAATTTTCTTTTACATTTTTCCTCTTTACAGTCCAAAATTCTTAAAGGATTTGTATTGTACCTATCTTGACAAAATTTACATAAACCTTGGAGTTTATGTTCCAGATAAGCCTTTAACTTTAGATTATACTCTTTCCTACATATAGGACACCCCACACTATTAATCCTGAGTTCTAGATTTTTTATCCCCAAAGATTGTAATAAAGTCATACCCACATTAATAACTTCAGCATCCACATATGAATCTTTAGAACCAAAAACTTCAATGCCAAACTGATGAAATTCCCTCAATCTCCCAGCTTGAGGTCTTTCATATCTATAGCATGGTGTTATGTAATATATTTTCGTCGGTTGAGGGTCGTTAAATATATTGTTTTCAATAAAAGATCTTACTACAGGCGCAGTTCCTTCAGGTTTAAGGGTGATACTTCTTCCGCCTTTGTCAAAAAACGTATACATCTCTTTTTGTACAATGTCTGTTGTTTCACCCACGCCTCTTTCAAACAATTCTGTGTGTTCAAAAACTGGTGTCCTTATTTCTTTGTATCCATTTATTGTACATAATTTTCTTATAACATCTTCAATATATTGCCATTTGTATACCTCTGAAGGCAAAATATCCCTCGTGCCTTTTGGCCTTTTTATTTTCATTAATATCCCTCCATTATTGATGGTTCATATGTTATATGATATAATAAAACTCTCATCTCTGACAATACATGTCAGGGACGAGAGTTTGTCTCGCGGTGCCACCCTGATTGGATTATATCCATCTCTATTCCTTAACGCAGAAATACGTCCAAACCTAATACAATTCAATTTGGAAGCTCCATAGGTGTCTTTCGATATTTCCTGCTTTAGGGTGCTCTCAATCATAGCTACCCCTCCCTGTCAAGTGTCAAATACCTACTTTCCTCTTCATCGCTTTTTAATGTTATTTATTATAGTTTTATAATATATATTTGTCAATATAGTTCATCCAATAGTCTTATCTTTTTGTCTATCTGAGCATCAATATTTTTTATATAAAGTCTTAAATCTTTTATATTATGTTGTCTTTCCAGTCTATCTTCTTCAGAAAAATATACTTTAGTAACAGCATCGGCACCGAATGCAACTATGCTTTGTTTTTCTTCCATTATTTGTATATTGTAAATACATTCTTTACCTTTCATACAATAACCAATGTTTTCTAAATTATCAGCCATATATTTCTGCCTATATAAATAATAAGGATAATATCCATTTGCCTCAAGGTTATTTCTTGCAAGTTCCATCATTTTGTATGCTGTATTGTCGTGTAACTGCTTATTATTAAAATCAATTTCATTGTATATTGAAGCTCGTTTAATAGCCAAGGTGTGTACAGTGACATTTTCAGGATTAAGTTTGTTTATGCAATCTATAGTGTTCTCAAATTCTTTTAATCCTTCCCCTGGTAAACCAATAATTATATCCATATTTATATTATTAAAATCCAATGACCTAGCAAGGTAGAAAGCCTCGATGATTTGAGAGTGGTTATGCTTTCTTCCAATTCTTTTTAAAGTACTATCATCCATTGTCTGAGGATTGATGCTCAACCTTGTTATTCCAGCTTCTTTCAATGCTTTAAGCTTATCTATAGAAATTGTATCTGGCCTTCCTGCTTCACAGGTAAACTCTTCATTATCCATCCAAAACTCATTAATGCAATTAAGCAAAATTTCTAATTCTCCAGTTTCTATTGAAGTTGGCGTCCCTCCACCTATATATATAGATTGGGCTTTTACACCTTTAGATATTAGGTATTTGGAAACTTCCTTTATTTCTAAAATCAATGAATCAATATAAGGTTTAACTAAGTCCTTATTTTTAACTATTGAATTCGAAGTAAAGGAACAATAATTGCACCTGCTTGGACAAAACGGTATTCCTATATAAAAGCTTATTTTATTCTTATCATTGTTCTTAATGTACTTCCTTTGAACTTTTGCTACATCTATGGCCAGCTGAGCTCTATCTCTATCAGCATAATATTGTGTTTGAAAATAGTTTAATATCTCATCATCATTCATACCTTTATCAATTAACTGGTGTACAATCTTTACCGGTCTTATACCAGTGAGAATCCCCCATGGTATTTTTTTGCCGGTTACATCTGACAATAGCTTATACATAGAAATTTTTAAGGCTATTTTAATCTCTTTTTTATCTTGGATTTGGTTTTTCTTAGTGTAAGTATAAGTAATTTCTTTATTATTTCCATCATTCAGATTTAAATATGACGAAGTAAAGGAAGATAAATTTTCATCAAATATAATCTTACTTGTCAATAATAAATCTGTATCTTGTATATTATTATCGCTATTTTTATGAAAACTTATTTTCGTCTTACCATAAAAAAGTTTTATTATATCCGATACTTCATTAAAGTATTCGTGACCTATACATTCCAATATTATCATATCTGTCCTCTATTCATAAATTTTATCCTCTTAAAAAAGGATTATATTTCTTTTCAGTTCCGATGGTCGTCGATGGCCCATGCCCTGGATATACTTCAGTGTTATCTGGAAAAATTAATAGCTTTTCATTTATTGAAGTTATTATATTATTAAAGGAACCTCCCTCAAGATCAGTTCTACCAATAGAACCTGCAAATAGAGTATCTCCAGAGAATATCTTGTTTTCACATTTTATACATATACTTCCTTTTGTATGCCCTGGGGTATGAATGATTTCCAATGAAACATTACCTACTTTTATTATATCCCCGTGGGCTAACTTCTTATCGGCTTCAATTTCTATTCTTTTATATCCCATTTGGCTTGAATAATTCTTATCGCTTTTTTTCAACATTTCATAATCATCGGCATGTATCATAATTTTTGCATTATAATACTCCTTTGCTTCGGCAGCTGCTCCTATATGATCCCCATGACCATGTGTAAGTATAATATATTCGACATTTAATCCATTATTTTCTATAAATGTTTTCAACTCTTCAAAATCTCCACCTGGATCAATGACCACAGCTTTTCTAGATTGTTCATCCCATACTATATAGCAATTTGCCTGATATATACCTAAAGGAAGTCTTTTATGCTTCACTTTAATCCCTCCTGCTAATCTGATACGTTTATCCATTATCAAATTGCATTATTTATTATTTTCCTAATTTTTCGCTTCTATAAAATTAATATACTTATACTTTCAATGTTACATTGTTATATTATATTATTTTTTCACTATCTATTATCAGTGTCACAGGACCATCATTTTCTATATATACTGTCATATCAGCTTGAAAGATGCCAGATTCAGTTTTGACATTCTTTTCTTTAAGTTTACTTATAAATAAATCATACAGTTCTTCAGCTTTCTCTGGTCTGGCTGCTCTCACAAAACTAGGCCGTCTTCCCTTTCTGCAATCACCATATAGAGTAAATTGTGACACTACTAAGACTTCACCTTCAACATCTAGAAGAGATAAGTTCATCTTATTGTCACTATCTTCAAAAATACGTAAATTTACTATTTTCTCTACCATATATTCTACATCTACAATACTGTCATCTTCGCTTATTCCCAAAAGCACCATTAAACCTTTTCCTATTTCACCTACTATTTTATTATCAGTCTTAACATGGCTCTTCTTTACTCTTTGTACAACTGCTCTCATATATTTTCCTCCTATAGTTTTGCTCTAAATACATCAATGACTCCTTCTATCCTTCTTAACCTTCTTATCAATTTATTCAATTGATCAATATCATTAATTTCTAGTACAAAATTAATATTTGCAATCCTATCTTTAGAAGTTCTGGAATAAAAAGATACAATATTTATTTTGTTTTCATTTATAATGGAAGTAATCTCTGCTAGAAGCCCTTGCCTATCATTTGCTCTCACTTGAACATCTGCATTATATGAAACCGAGCTTTGAGTATTCCATTCAACTTCTACTATTCTATTAGGTTCCAAAAGCAAATCTTTAGTATTTGAACAGTCTTTTCTGTGTATTGATACACCTCTACCTTTTGTTATATAACCAATAATCTCATCACCTGGTACTGGATTACAACATTTTGAGAATCTAACAAGAATGTTTTCTATACCTTTTACCTTTATGCCTGTATCTATTCTTTTTCTTCTATTTTGGACCGCCTTTATAATCTTTCTTTCTATCTGTTCTTCTTCTTTAATATCAATTTTTTGATTCTTCCTTATTTCATCTTTGAGTCTCATTATTACTTGATTTAAAGTAAGACCGCCATAACCTAATGATGCATATAAGTCATCTAAAGACTGTAAGCCAACTCTTTTGCAAACATTATCAAGCCACTCGTTTTTTATGTTTATAGATAAGCTTGTTGCAAGCCTTTTTATTTCCTTATCAAGAAGCTCTTTTCCTTTTTGTATATTCTCTTCTCTTTTTTCCTTCTTAAACCATTGTCGAATTTTATTTTTTGCTTGTGAACTTTTTACGATCTTAAGCCAATCTCTGCTGGGGCCATTTGAATTTGCAGAAGTTATTATCTCAACAATATCCCCATTTTGGAGTTTATAATCTAAAGATACAATTTTTCCGTTTATTTTAGCTCCAATACATTTATTACCTACAGCACTATGAATTTTATATGCAAAATCAATAGGAGTAGAATCTACAGGCAGATCAATAACATCACCTTTGGGCGTAAAAACATATACCTCATCTATTACTAGGTCAATTTTTAAAGTTTCCATAAATTCTTTTGTATCTCGGACTTCATTTTGCCACTCTAACATTTGTCTAAGCCATTTTAATTTTTCATCAAATTCATTCTGAGAAGTCTTGCCTTCCTTATATTTCCAATGTGCTGCTATTCCGTATTCAGCAGTTCTATGCATGTCCCATGTTCTAATTTGCACTTCAATCGGTTCACCGTCAGGTCCTATAACAGTAGTATGCAAAGATTGATACATATTAGGTTTTGGCATGGCAATATAATCTTTAAACCTTCCTGGTATTGGCTTCCAAAGTGTATGAACAATTCCTAATACCCCATAACAATCCTTTACAGTATCCACAATCACCCTAATAGCAGTAAGATCAAATATTTGCTCAAAGGTTTTGTTCTGGTGAACCATTTTTTTGTATATGCTATAAAAATTCTTAGGACGACCTTCTATTTGTACCTCTATGCCCATTTCCGTATTTTTTTTCTTCAGAGTTTCAATCACGTAATTAATATATTCTTCTCTTTCTTTTCTCTTTTTTGCAACCTTTTCAACCAAATCATAATAACCACTAGGATCAATATATCTGAGGGCTAAATCTTCCATTTCCCATTTTATCTTATATATTCCTAACCTATGGGCTATAGGTGCATAGATTTCTAAAGTTTCCTTTGCTTTTTCATATTGCTTATCTAAAGCCATGTATTTTAATGTCCTAAGATTATGAAGCCTGTCAGCAAGTTTTATTAGAATTACCCGTATATCCTTTGCCATAGCAATAAACATTTTTCTTAAATTTTCAGCTTGTTGCTCTTCTTTTGTCTTATATTCAAGCTTGCCAAGCTTAGTAACACCATCAACAAGCATTGCCACCTCTTCGCCAAAAAGCTCCTTTACATCTGAATATCCATATTTTGTATCTTCTACAACATCGTGAAGCATTCCTGCAGCAATAGTTGAATTATCCATATTCAAATCAGCCAATATATCTGCTACAGCAGTAGGATGGACAATATAATCCTCTCCTGAAATTCTTTTTTGTCCTTGATGAGCATTTAAAGCAAATTCATAGGCATTATTTATTATTTCAAAATCTCCTGTAGGGTTATATTTTTTTATTTTTTCAATTAATTCTTGGAGCATACTAAACACCATCTTTTGATATAATTATTGAAAAGTTAACTATGTACATATAAAAAGTCTCCTGGTAACATATGCCTTAGTTTGAAAGTATACCCCAATGGGTATCAGGCGGTTATCAGGAGGATCTATGTTCTAATATTTTATTATTGAACTTATATTATATTTTGATAAGACATTCCTTCCCATCAATTCTTCTAACTCAATCAAAAAACCTATGTGAACTACAATACCTCCAAGACTTTCAATAAGTTTTATTGCCGCCAAAATTGTACCACCTGTGGCTAACAAGTCATCAACAACAGCTACCCGATCGCCTGGTTTTATTGCATCTTTGTGAATCTCTAAACTGTCCATGCCATATTCAAGTTCATATTCATATTTTAAAGTTTCAGCAGGTAATTTTCCAGACTTCCTTACTGGTACAAAACCCACACCTAACTCATATGCAATAGGAGCTCCAAATAGGAAACCTCTTGCTTCAGGCCCAACAACTATGTCAACATTTTCCTTCCTTATCTCTTCTGACATAAGCTTAATAGCAAAACGAAAAGCCTCT
>JAAYMO010000084.1 GCA_012521375.1 Clostridiales bacterium | reverse complement strand
TCATCCTTTCAACAGTTTTTATATTATAACACCAAAGCGGTATAACCTTGCTCTTATAAATAGTTCTACTTTGTAATGTAAAAAATTCACAAGCCACTTGTAATTTATGTTATATTATGGAATATCATAAGTCAATGTATATAAAGTTATTACTGTGAAATTCCTCGGTATGATGAACGCAAAAAAGCTGCTATAAAAAACCGAGACCCTACGAGCCATATTTCTTAGGGTCTTGGTTTTTTATACTCTTAATATGTTTTCTATCCAGTTATAGCAGCAATCAAGTTTTGCATCTGTAATAAGTTCTGATCTATGTTCAAATAATATCTTATAAGTTTTATTTTCTTTTCTGATCTTTAGATAAGAATTGAGGATCCTTAAATCTCCAACCTCCGGCTTTTAATGGAAAGTGAATTCCTATCTTAAAATTATCATGCTCTGCTTTATTAATAAGCATCTCTATATCAAAATCATCTTCTAATAAGCATGCCTCAACGCCAAAGAAATCACTTCTAAAATCTCTCATTTGCTTTTCTTCATTATAACTTCCAAATTGGCCTATCATAAATCTTTTCATTTAGTTTTCTCCTATTCAGTATATTTAATGTAAAATAAAAATGGACAAAAGTGAAAAAAGAATTCCTCACTTGTGCAATTAATAAATCCTCAGAAATGAAAAAAGTCATTGAAGGCACCACCATTTAAAATTATCCTTGTATTAGAGACCAATCTTTTACAAGGAGGAACTGGAGGATGCTATCAATGACTCAAAAAAATCATATCAGAAAAATGTATTTTGAACAATGTACGGCTACTTGATTCCGTTAGCTGAAATAAAGTTGATATTTCAGTTTCATTTGGAATCCTTCCATCAAAATAATGCTTAATTAAATGAAATAATTTTCTTTCTCTAATCTCATTTGCTCTTGTTGGAAGTTGTTTACCAAGTATCATTTCTAAATACTCTGATATTGCTGCCATACCTATTCTAGAAATGGCTTGTCTTAGTTCACTATCATCCTTACAATCTAAAACACTTTTTAGTAACTTATTTTCATTTTCGCCGATTAACTGTTCCAAGTTCAGTTTAACCTTCATTGATTTTCCTCCTTTGGTAAAAAAAAGGTTTCGCATAACTATAGCGCTTCCAGCTTATATCGTCTAACATAATATATTACTGATATTACTTACTATCATTAATCACTCCTTTAATCAATTTTTATCTATCCTTTCTCGCTATCACATCAAACTGACTATCAATATTTTGTATGTTATATGTTGCATTACAATGTTAAAGACTTTGAAGCAAGTGCTTTTTTCTTAATAAATTTTCCTAAGAAATAGTATCTTTAAATCTACTAGCAAACACAAAGCTTGTCCCATACCCATTGTATTGTTATGCTATATTTTCCTCTATTTTACTTATTGTATCAAATATACCATATTAATTTGGTTATTTCTACATATTATCTCTAATTCTGTAACATTACCACAAAAAAACAACATGACATTTATCATGCTGCTATACATCATTCAGTGAAGCCCACTGTTTATATAAAATTTCTAGTTCTTCTTCAATGGTGGTTTTCTCATTATAGAGTGAACTCAATGCTTCATAATCATCGCCAGAGTTTCCCCATAAATATGTTTATCTCTTAGCTTTTTAAGGCTGCCTATTAGCTTTTCTAACCCTTCCTGCTTTCCTTTGTATACTGGCCTTTTCTCCTTTCACCCTCTTCATTTTTACTTTTTCCGCCGGAAGTAGCTACTTTTGCTTCTTCTATATTGTATTTTTTCCTTATAGCATTCATGATATTATTCATGGTCTCTATAGTAATCTTATTATCTCTCCATCTATCATCTCTTACATATCCTATTCCAAACTTTTAATAAAATATCTACTATAGGATACGAATACCAATATACCTGAAAAATATACTCTTATCTCCCCAGATACTTAAAAAGACCTGAGCGAGCATAGATACTGCCCAGGTCTTTTAGCCTCAGATATTCATTTTTCAATAAACTTAGCAAAAAGAGCAAGTATTCCTGATATAATAAGGGGGCCTACAGGCACTCCTCCTAAAAAGGCTGCCGCTGCAACAGCTCCTATTATAAGAGCAGGCATAATAGCACTCTGCCCTTGAACTGTGAGATAATTAAGTCCTAGCCCGCTTAAGTATGTTGCTATAAATGAAAGTACTAAGGCAACTACACCTATCCAGGATGTAAACACACTTTTTATGTCTCCTATTGTAACACTCCCATTAGCAATAGGAATCATTATAGCTGCTATCAGCAGTATAAGTCCCAAATTCATACCATTTTTTTCTATGTAAGGAAATATAAATTTATCCATGCCTATAAGTTTTAGTATAAGTAAAATACATGTTGCAATGGCGACTGAATTGGCTTTCCCTAATATGGCAACTGCAAGTATTAATAATAGAATAATGTTAGAATTCAAGTATAATCATCTCCCGTATATAATCTCTAATTATTTTTTAAGTAGTAGAACCATTCATAATCTATAATATATCATATATTTAATCAATCACAACCAAATATAAAGTATTGATGCCAAACTTCTATCACACAAACTAATTTGCTTTCTAGCGCTATATATCCATTACTTCTTATTGCCTTTGGTATTAAAAGAGGGTAGGGATTAAGGAAACATATACTTACCTGACCATTATAACAAAATCCGGGCAAGAAAATCATACCCGGGTATATTACAACATATCTAAAATAATAATTCGCTTATTCAGTTAATATAATATGTAATTTTAGGCAGACCTGCCCAATTGGATATTCTTATTTGTTGTAATGAAAAAATCATGTGCAAGTATGTCTAATTTCTATTAACTGACACTATGATGTTCATCATTTCACATTCTCATAACTATTCCGAGTTTAGAAGAATCGGTAACTATTTACAATAACATTAATATTTTATTGATAGTTATTACATTTCATTATTACGCCTGAATAATTACTTCTCTATTTGATTTATCTAAATATTGAACTTCACATTTTCCTCCTAAGTACTTTTCAACATATATTACAAGTTCATTTATTGCTGTATTCTGTATTTCAACTCTTGATTCGTCAATAAGCTCAGTATATAAAAGAACATTTGTTGTATCTTCCGTTATTTTTGTTCTATCAGCTTCCCTCCATAACCATCCTCTTACCACAACACCCTCTGCATCCATATATACTACTTCGCCCTGCTTTGGAGGTTTGTTCTCATTCTCTCCTAAAGCTATAAAATTCTCGCTACCTTTAGCCTTAGTCAATATCATATTTCCTGTAATACAGTCTAAGTCTTCACCGCCAAAGGGCAAAAGATATTTGATGGATATACTGTTATAAATATCTACGATAGGATTTATGCAACTAATATGATGTCCTTTTAAAATTCTTCTTGCAAAGGCTTCTACAGATGATCTCATGCCTTTTTCAGCAGGGTATTTTTTCATAGCTTCTCTCCATAAAGATATGTATTTGCTTTCTTTGATATCATCAGTTCCTTCAAGAAGTTTAAGGCATTCTTTTTCCGCATCAGCCAGCAGTTGTTCATATACAGATTTATCTTTATATATATTATTTATTCCTCTGCACACCACTACTCCTATTTTTAATGTTGGAAACAACTCGTAAATAGAATCATCAATAATGAACTTTTTCATAATGTCCCTCCTTTCATAGAACTTAAAATTGTAAATCTAAAGAATTGCCATCAAAATCCTTCCATAGGAATTTACCATTTTCAAGAACTATATATCCATTACTGCTTCCATCCTTAGGTAATGATACTGAACCTGGATTAATGTATAAAAAATTTTCATGTTTCGTAAATTTAGGGATATGGGTGTGTCCGTTTAGTAAAATATCTCCCTTTTTCAATGATGGTGGATTTTCTTCATTAAACTTATGGCCATGGGTTGCAAATATCATGCGATTATCAAGGTATAATATGCAATACTCAGCCATTATAGGAAATTTCAAAACCATCTGGTCTACCTCTGTATCACAGTTACCTCGTACACAAAGAATCTCATCACGAATATCATTTAGCATATTAATTACCTTCTTAGGGTCGTATTCCTTGGGTAAATCGTTTCTGGGTCCATGGTATAATAGATCCCCAAGCAGCAATAGCTTATCTGCTTTTTCTTCTTTATATGCATTTATCATCTTCTCACAATAATAGGCTGAGCCATGAATGTCAGATGCTATCATTAATTTCATACTAGTCCCTCCGTATATCTATAGATTAAGATTATGTTATCATAAATAAAAAGACCTGAGCAAGTAGAGATGTTTTAGCTGCTAGATAGCCAATATAAGAAAGTTACAATACGTCCATATAAGATATGTGCTTCAGATGTATAAGCTCGCTTTGGTAACCTAAAGGTTACAAGTAGTTCTGCAGCTTGAACTCACAAAATATCTTCTGCACATATCTTATATACAGTTACAATAGCGGTATAAAGGCAATCTAATGGATTATATAATCCATTAGATTTCACCGTACCTAAGAAAGCTACAGTAACTAAAGAATAAGCATATGTGCAAGTAAACAGATTAAACTGCACATATGCTTATTCTTATTTACAGTAGTACCTAAGCATCGGATAAAAAACCATGTTTTCAGCGTTTTAGTGGTTTCAAGTAAAAACCCTAAAGGAATACCTTAGGCAGCTTAACCAATATTTCGCAAATGCTTATTCTTGTTTGCTGCAGAAAAATATTCATAAGCTGTATTCACATCTTTGTCACCGCGACCAGACAGGTTTATTATGACTATTTCATCCTTTTTCATTTTAGGAACTTCCAAAACTGCATAGCCTAGCGCATGGGAGCTTTCTATGGCAGGTATGATTCCTTCAGTTTCACATAAAATCCTAAATCCTTCCATGGCTTCATCATCTGTGACTGAAACATACTTTGCTCTTCCTATATCCTTAAGATATGCGTGTTCTGGGCCTATTCCAGGATAATCAAGTCCTGCAGATATTGAATAAGCTGGCTTTATATTTCCCATATCATCAGACATTATATAGGTTTTCATTCCATGTAGTACTCCTATCTTTCCACCTTCAATAGCACAGGCATGCTCTCCCGTTTCTACACCGCGGCCTGCAGCCTCAACTCCTATAATTTTTACTTCATCATCCTTTATAAAATCATAGAACAAGCCTATAGCATTGCTGCCCCCGCCAACGCAGGCTACTACATAATCAGGCAATCTTCCTTCTGCCTCCATTATTTGAGCTTTAGCTTCTTCACCTATAATTTTCTGAAATTCTCTTACCATTAACGGATAGGGATGGGGTCCTACTGCAGAACCAACTACATAAAATGTATCATCTGCTCTTCTCACATATTCCGCAAAGGCTTCATCCACTGCCTCCTTGAGAGTTCCACTTCCATATGTGACTGCTTTCACTTCAGCTCCCAGCATCCTCATTCTGAAAACATTCAACTCCTGTCTCCTCATGTCCTCTTCACCCATATATATGATACACTCCATCCCAAACATTGCTGCGCCAGTAGCAGTTGCTACTCCGTGCTGACCGGCACCGGTCTCAGCGATAACTCTCTTTTTCCCCATATGTTTAGCAAGTAGAATCTGCCCTATGACATTGTTTATTTTATGTGCTCCTGTATGATTTAAATCTTCTCGTTTTAGATATATCTTAGCTCCTCCCAGTTTTTTTGTGAACCTTTCAGCGTAATAGAGAAGAGATGGCCTTCCAACATATTCTTTCAAATATTTTTTATATTCATTCTTAAATTCTTCGCTCTGGCAGTAATTTTCAAATGCCTCCTCCAATTCAGTAAGGGGCTTCACCAAAGCCTCAGGTACATATTGTCCTCCAAAGTTTCCAAAGTTCTTATTCATTCTAATATCCTCCCAATAAAATTTATTCTTATTTATTTTAATTGACTTTCACTTATTACGCCAAAGCATGTTATCACCTCCATCTACACAAATATAAAAAGGCCTGTTTCATCCACTTATGGGACGAAAACAGGCCTGTTTCGCGGTACCACCCAAATTAGATTGAAGTAAATAAAAAAGCGCTTCGCCCAATCAGGACGAAACGCCATGTGTTTCGCTATGCCACCTAATTTACTCCAAATCTCACTCTTTCAGATACGAAGCATTATATGCTTGATATCCTACCCCTGTAACGTGGGGATACGGCATCGGATACTCCAAGAAAACTTGTTTCACCTTGCATCTCATGAACCCATTCCTTATAGTCGAAATGTTCCGGACCTTGCACCACCCGCCGGCTCGCTGTACCATTCTTCTATAAGTACTCTTTCAATCATTGACTTTACAATATATTCTACATTATACAACTAAATATTTATTTTGTAAATATAATATGCCTGAAATTTATGGGTATTTTATTTTCCCTCATTTGAAAAAGTAAATTTCACCCCTTAAAACCATCGAGTGGAACTTACTTTTGCAAAAAGTTATGATGTTCTGAATGGTTAAATGTGCTTGAGTTCTATTAATTCATTCATGCCGCATTAATAAATAATATGCAATAACAGTTACCCAAAGACACCCCTCTTTCTATTATAGCCTATCTAAAATTTAACAGCTAACGTATTAGATTTAGCTAATTTTGTTATTAAATCCTATCCTTCCTTATTAATATTAAGTGAATGAACTTCTTTGAGGATATTTATCCATTCCTTGCTCTTTACTCTTATAAAAGGTTTTTGGGGATAATCATACCTAGGTACTTCTGCTGATGTTTCCACTACAGTTCCATCCTCATTAATTGACATCTCTACCGAACTACCAACCTTATTATCAGGCCAAAGCTCTAGATACTCTTCCTTAAACTCTTTTTTTAGTTGGTTTATTCCTATTGCTTTATCTTCTATTATTACTATATCAAACATGTTGTAATACTCTATGTAATTTTTAATAACTCCAACAACTCTTGAAGTATATTCATAAGATTGTCTAAATACATCTAAATCGCTATTAGTTAACTGATGTTTTAGCGTGAAGTGAGCGTCATATTCCTTATTTTCAAATAAATCATCAATACGATAATAAAAGCTAGAATACTCTCTACTAAAATTATGTAATTTCTCAACACTAAAGAAATTAAATTTATAAAACTTTCTTGATATATCATTAACTTCATCTAAGCTTCGTATATAATAAAAATATTGATCTTTTAGATATTCTAAATCACTCTGCAAAATATATCCATTTTCAACAGTATTCTCTATAATTGCATTGGAATTCATCATATAATCACAAATTTTATAAAAATTCCAATTGAGTTTTTCATTAACATACTCTTCATACTTTTGTTGCTTTTGATAATACTTATTTACTACTAATGTAACTAATAGTATTATTACAATTATATATATTATTTTACTTCTAGCTTTCAAAATCTCACTCTCCTAAGAATTTAAGGTAATCAAGAATAAATAAAATACTAAAATTATTCTATTTATTGTCTAATCTTACTTATTTCTTATTGCCATCACAATGACATATAATTCTACAATAGTGACCTATAGATTATGTGATACTCCGATATGATATTGACGTTTCCAATTTACCAGCTATAGGATACAGAACCTTCAATTGAATATAGAATCCATTCACCCTCTTCATTTTGTCTGAATATATTCTTTCTATTAAATCCAGAGTCAGTTCCTTCAATATTTTTATCACTACTCTCTATAACAACTAATTCCACTATATCAAGGTGAGAATATTTTTCACTGTATCTACTATCTCTTATATAAGCTTTTTCAATAATAACTCCTTTGTCATATATAGTGGGTATATTAACTCTTTCCTTAAACAAGATATTCCCTTCATTATCTTTATTTTCTACTAGCATTTTAGTTTCTTTATCAATAACTAATTCAACTATACTTTCATATATAGTACTATACACATACCGTTCATCCATAAAACTAAAGTCATATTCTTCAAAAAACTCTTCTCTTGAGGATACTGTTACATTAGGTTTTATTGTATTATCAATCCCTTTCATATCATTAACAGGTTTCCAGGCTCGCTTCATAATAACTTCAGCTTTTGATTTACTAAACTCAGATTCTATAACCTTCTTAGGTTTAATTTCTTTACTGCACCCAACCAACACTATTGTTACAATAAAAAATATACATAATAATTTTTTGATAGTAATCACCTCTGCCGAACAATAAAACTACTAATGTACACAATACATCATGTTACATATTAAAACAACTATTTTCTTTCACATTTTCACCTTTCACTCAACTCCTCCAATATACTCTTAATCTCCTCTGCATTCTGCTATAGCCTATCCCATATCATATATGCCTGTCCAGAGCCCCTTCTTACCTGATGAAATTCGCTTAGTAATATATACATCAGGTATGTGTACTTGTAGCTAGAAATGTATTAAGCATTCCCTTAGACGGTTGTATTTACTGTTATGAAGGATAATACACTCCCTTTACAAAAAAGATAGGAGCCTATCCTCCTATCTCTATAATTATTTATCTTTCTATCTGTCTTACTGGTCTGGCTTCTATATAACCTCTGTATCCTTGAGGTTCCAACTGGAATCTGGGAGCGTCTTCATCAGCCCATTCAAAATCGCAAAGCTTAGGATTATAGCTTTTCATCGCTTCCCATGATTTCACCTCTTAAGCAAAATATATCACTTGTTAAGCACCACTTTCTTGACCTGGGTTGTCATGATCTTACCAAGTTAGAATCGTTCCATCCGTCCTATTCTCCGTAGCACCCGACAATACTCCATCATCACCTCTCAGTATAATCTGACCTCTTCCATAGCCTGTATTGTCTTCGGTAACTACAACTTCGTGACCCATATCTTCTAAGCCTTTTACTATTTCTTGAGCCATAGTATCCTCTATCTCCACCTTCTTGCCTTTAATCCACTGCCATCTTGGTGCATCAAGAGCCGCCTGGGGATTAAGGCCGAAATCTATAAGATTCATTATTACCTGAACATGCCCTTGAGGCTGCATAAAGCCTCCCATGACTCCGAAAGGTCCTACAGGTTTTCTGTCTTTAGTAAGAAATCCGGGTATTATAGTATGATAGGTTTTCTTACCAGGCTCCAAAGCATTGTCATGGTTGGGATCAAAAGAGAAATTATGTCCTCGGTTATGAAGTGCAATGCCTGTTCCAGGAACCACAAGCCCTGAGCCGAAGCCCATATAATTGCTTTGAATATAGGACACCATGTTACCTTCTTCGTCTGCTGTAGCCAGGTATACTGTGCCACCTCTTTGTTCCCTTGATGGGTATGGGGTTATGGCAGTTTTTCCTATGAGTTTTCTTTTTTCATCAGCCCAGGAGTCGGATAACAAGTCCTCAACTTTTACATTCATTTTTCTTATATCTGTTACATATCTTTGAGCATCTTCAAAGGCCAGTTTTATGGCTTCAATCTGCTTGTGGTATGTATCAATAGAATCTTTTCCTTCAAATTCAAAACCTTTAAGTATATTGAGAGCCATCAAAGCTACTATACCCTGTCCATTAGGGGGTATTTCATTGACTTCATAATCCCTATATTTTGTATATATGGGCTCTACCCATTCAACTTCATAATTCTC
Organism: Clostridiales bacterium; assembly: GCA_012521375.1. Classification (GTDB taxonomy): domain Bacteria; phylum Bacillota; class Clostridia; order Lutisporales; family Lutisporaceae; genus Lutispora. Next base: position 16,856 of record JAAYMO010000084.1, on the reverse strand, counting down.
TAAGTCTTCCTTTCGAATATATCCATCGTATTGTTTTGAAAAAGCATCTATTCTTTCTGCTATTTCTCCTCTATAAAAGGCCTCAGCATATGTTTCAGCTATAAGAGTAAGGGTCTTGGCGTGGTCAGGCAAAGTAACCATTTCTCCAATCTTTGGAGCTCTTCCTAAAAGTGCAAAAGTTTTAAACCAATATTTGAATTCATCACCTTTCAAACATTCTTTATATCTATTAAAGGCTTTAGCCCAATTCCTCCCCATAATAACAGAAACTGGATACCCCTCTTGGGCATAATTAATGGCAGGGGCTAATACTTCCTTTAGAGGTAGCTTGCCGAAACGCTTTGAAAGAGCTGCCCAAGCTGCAGGCGCACCTGGAACATTCACTGGTATAAAACCATATTTGGGTATTTCAGTATAACCCCTTTTCTTGAGACTCTCAATGGATATGCCCATAGGTGCAGGTCCGCTGGAATTCAATCCATAGAGTTTATCTCCTACTGATACGATGGCAAAAGCATCACCACCAATACCGTTTGAAGTCGGCTCACATACCGTAAGACAAGCGGCTACAGCTATAGCTGCATCGATGGCATTACCTCCTTTTTTCAATATATCCATACCTGCTCCAGCAGCTAAAGGCTGAGATGTTGCCACCATACCTTTCTTAGCATAGACAGTATATCTTTTACAACTATAAGGACAATTAAGTACATCAAATTTCATAGTCTACATTCTCTCCTTGCTTTTTTATTTGCCTTCTATTATACACTACTCTAGATATCCAAGCTTTTCAAGTAATCTTATATTATTACAATTATCATTTATGTATACAAAACTATCTATAAAAAACAAACTTATTTAGCTCATGATGATATACTTTTATTCTCATTACCTCTTTTAAATATACTATTAAAATCCACTTCAGCATTTAAAACACTTAACAGCATAAGTAAAGCCCCTATGTATCCTCTTGTAGCTAGAGTTTCTCCTAAAACAAAATATCCTAGTATAGCAGAAAAAACCGGCTCTAAAGAAAGTATAAGACCAGTATGGGTCGCAGTCGTATATTTCTGAGCTGTTGATTGGACTATATAGCCTATAGCGGTACAAAATATGCTTAGCATCAATATGGAAAACCAAGATAAAGCTGTATTAGGAAGTTTTACATCTTCAATAAGTATGGAAATAATTATACAAAAGAGTCCTGCGAAACCAAGCTGTAGGGTACCTAATGCTATTGAATCCACTTCTTTTGTATAGATGCCTATTACTATTACATGTACAGCACAAAATAGAGCACATAATATACAAAGCAAATCTCCCACATTCATTCTGAATTGGGTATCAAGGCTTAGTAATGCTATGCCTATAACTACTAAAAATAGGCTCAGTATAATTTTCTTTTCGATTTTCTGCTTTAAGAAAAAATAAGAAATAACAGGTATCAAAACCACAGAAAGACTAATCAAAAAACCTGCATTTGAAGCAGTAGTATACTGCAAGCCATAGGTCATGGATATAAACATACCCACTAACAACATACCAAGTATCAATGAATACTTAATGGTCTTCTTATCTGCTGATAATACCTGCTTATGAAATACAGCCGTCGATAGTATAAATGCAATGATAAATCGTAAAGCAATAAGATTAAATGGTTCTAAATCTCCTAGGCCTAGTTTCGTAAGCATATAGGAGGCTCCCCAGAAAATAGTAATCATAAGGAGCATCAAATCTGCCTTGATCTGCTTGTTCATAATAGTATCACCTCCCACAAATACAAAAGCCGCAGATATTACACATACCTACGGCTTAATCAATAGAAAAACTAAAGTTTACATAATATAAAAATACTTAGCTATAGGTCGTGTAATTTTATCATAAGATTTAACCAGTAATTTTTTCATATTGACGACCTCCTGCTTAAGTATTTCCATATATTATTATATTACTCTTAGTTTGGAAATACAATATTAATTGTTTAACGAGTTTAAAAAAGCTGTCACATCTGAAATAACTTGATTTGCTGACTGGCTCCTCAATACCTGGTGTCCTCCCTTAGCATAGTATTTTATATGCTTAGGTTCAGAAGATAAATGCTTATATAAATAATCAACGCTTCTTATCCTAACAGTATCGTCGTCCTTAGTTTGCGTAATCAAAACATTACATTTCACATTGCATATTTTGGGTTTAGTTTGCTTGAGGAGTAGGGAAAAATTATACATGGCAGAAATCGGTGAGTTTCTCTTGGCCCTCATGTATCTTTTCAGATTATCAGTTTTTCTATTCTTTATATCTTCTATTAAATTTAGAAGTACCCTTTGGAAGTTCCAATAATATATAGGGGTATTTATTGTTACTAAAGCTTTTATATAATACTTGCATACAAGATTGATCCCAATTAGGCCGCCCATTGAGAACCCTATGATCGCTATCTCATCTGTCTTCTCTTTTAATTTCAATAGCTCTTCTTCTGCTGAGCTTATCCAATCCTCATATGTAGCTTTTTTCATATCTTCTCTATTTCCTGTATGTCCCTTCAATTGAGGACATGATACCTCAAAACCCTTATTAGCCAGATATTCAGCCAAGGGTTCAACTTCATATATACTTCCACCGAATCCGTGGATTATGAGACATCCGACTTTGTTATTCTCCATGGGTCCTCCATTTTAGCCTAAGTATTCTTCCTTCAATATAGAATAATATTTGCAATCCACCAATTGACCTTGACTATTTCTGCTTATCCTACGCAACGTTCCTTCATATTTCATTCCACACTTCTCCATAACGCGCCCGGAGGCGTCATTGCCAATATGATGGCGTGCTGTTATGCGCTGAAAACCTACTTGCTTAAATGCAAAATCTATTACAGCCTGTAAAGCTTCAGTAACTATTCCTTTATTCCAAAAAGCTCTTCCTATGCAATATCCTACTTCACAATGTTCTATATTATTATCAATATTCATTAAACTTATACTTCCAATTGCACTTCCCGTTTCTTTCAATTCTATTACCCAATGATAATATTCTGGGTTATCATAACTACTTGTCCACATGCTGACGACTCTCTTTGTTACATCTATACTAGTATGTGTAGGCCAGGTAATATATTTTGTCACCTCCGGGTCAGATGCCCAGTTGTTATACATGTCCGAAACATCGTCTTCTGTAAACCTTCTGAGTATAAGCCTTTCGGTTTCCAGCTTTTTTGTTCCCATATGGTTTAACATATTTTTTCACTGCCCATCTATATATAAATTAATATTGCTTAAGATTATATACCGCTGCTCTATACAGGTAAATAGGAAATCAGATAGCCACCTGCTACCAGGCTTGCAGTATTGGCTAATATACTATATAGAACTGCTTTGCCTTTCCTAAACTCTTTCACCAATGAAGCAAATGCTATTGATTCTGTAACTAGAATAATAGTCTCACCAAAAAGGAAACCAATCATCCAATATGGACCTAAATTAGGACCCGTCAAGAGAGCATTCAATCCTCCCTGGGTAATTAAGTTTATAGCTAAGAAAGCAGCCCAGCTCGCTTTCTTTCTATAACCAAATAAAAAGAAAACTGAACCTTCAATAATCAATGTCAAAATAACTCGCATTGAAACCAGCAACGGAACTCTTAACGGAAATTGACCTATTTTGATGCTTTCCTGTTGGAAATCTAGTGTCAGCAGATTATTATACATATCAAAAGTTGATGCAGGCAAAAGGCATTCAAAACTTTTCTCGCTAGACTGAACAATAAGGACAGCCCCTTCAAGATTTTTATTTTTTAAGGGACTCATGTGATAAAAGAAACGGAAATATGCCTCCCATCCTTTTCTCTCTTTGCTTAATAAAACTGGAGCTGCCTCCTGAGCATCCGAAAAGCGTATGAATAATGACAAATCAGCAGGCGGATTGGATACTATAACAGTTAATCCAGGTGGTTCGGCTGAATTAGCAAAAGTATCAACTGGAAATAGTACGATTAACAGAGTAATCAAAACAATAAAGACAATATAGTGATTGAAATTCTTCATTTAAATCTTCCTTTACATAGTAGTTAGGTATTGCATATGCACTATATTTATGGATTTGTTTTTACCTATCTAAAATACATCACAAAACCTAAATTTTTTAGTATTAGGATTCTTTTTCAAATACCAAATATGCCAAATACTTAATACAGCGCCTTTTAATATGCTGGATACGCTTATTGCCCACCATACTCCACTAAGCCCTAAAAAAGTAGATGAAAGCATTAAAGCAGCTGGGATCCTCAACACATTGAATAATATTCCTACAAAAGATGGGGGCAAAGTCTTTCCATGACCTATAAAAGCACCTGCAGTTGTTATCTCGACACACATAAATAATTGAGATAATCCTAATATTCTTAGATATTCTATGCCATACATAAGTGCTTCCTCTTCCGATATAAAAATGGAAAACAAAGGCTTTGCTCCAAAAATCAACAAACAGGTAGCAAAAATGCCTATTACGGATACGATGCCTATTCCGGTGAAATAACCCTTAAATACCCTATCCCATTTCTTAGCCCCGTAATTTTGACCAATAAAAGCACTCATTGCTGACTGAAATCCTCCTGCTGTCATCCATGATATAGACTCTATTTGAGAGCCCACTTTCTGCACTGCTATAGGTATAGGGCCCCATTTTGAAATAATCCTTGCTATAATCATTGCGATTATGGTAAAAAGTCCGCTTTGAAGCGCAACAGGAAATCCCAGCCTGACTATTCTCTTTATACGGTATATATCAGGTTTTACAAAAAGATTAAGCCCTGAAAAAAGCTCCGGTCTTTTTCTTGCTTCTGTTATGAATACAAGAGTTACTGTTGCCTGAGCAATTACAGTTGCTATTGCCGCTCCTGCAACTTCCATCCTTGGAATCGGCCCAACACCTAAAATAAACAGTGGATCCAATATCATATTCAACACAAGTCCGATAACATTTATATTAAAAGGGGTCCTGCTGTCCCCATATCCATTGAATATGGCTGTAAAAACAGGATTTATAGTATAAAACACCATGCCCATTGATATTATAACCAGGTAGGTTATAGCATCTCTTTCTATTTTTGCTTCACCTAGATTATAGAATCCTATCAGCTGTTTTCTTAATATTATAAGGCAGAAACCATATACAAGGGCCATAAAGATTATCATCTGTATGCTATGTCTGATATACTTTTTAGCCTCAGCTATATTCCTTCTTCCTACAGATTGGGATACTCCAACCTCTGCTCCTATTTTGGGAATAAGTATGATTGCCATGGCTAACCATGTAAAAAAGCCTGCAGTGCCTACAGCAGCCACGGCTTTTGCACCAACTCTTCCCACCCATATCATATCCGTCAAATTATAAGCCATTTGTACAAATGATGTACCTATAATAGGCAAAGCCAGTTTAATAATTGCTTTAAATATACTTCCTTCTGTCAGTTTAACTGCTTTTGTCATGTTGTCCTCCTGAGTTTTTATTGATTCCTTTTTATTATATCTTAAAGGCTTCTGTATGCCTATTACTTTTATAAGAGTATTATCCTATTATAAAATCATCACTTAAACAATAATATTGTTTAGAATAAAATAGAAATATATTATAATATTTATGTGTTTAGTAGTATTATATAATTAATATTTAAAATAGAAATGTTTATGTGACTGATGAATTTTTTATCTAAAAATAAAGGTCATAATATTTAATGCAAAAGGCGGGTTATAAATGTTGCTATATTTTATTGCTTCGTTGTTCTATCTGGAGAGTTTATTAAGAATTTCCTTGGGAGAAACTTTTCTTTCCACGGGTTTTTTAATTTCGTTATTGCTTTCCATACCTTTTTCAATTTTATCTTATATAATATGTACTGGTTTCAACAGCTATGTAAATTATATAATGACTTTGATCCTTACAGCGTTATGGGGATTTATATTTGCATCTCAAATACTTTACTATAAATTATTTAAAACATTTTATACTTTCTTTTCAGTAGGTAATGCAGGCCAGATATTAGAATTCTGGAGGGATATATTAGCCTTAATAGCTGGAAACATATTGTGGATACTATTTGCTTTTGTTCCATGCATATCTGTAGTTTTTCTAAAGGAATTTATAAATTTTATTAGTATTGGTAATAAAATAAAAATCCTTCTTATTGGGGTTGCTGTTTTAATACATATTGCAGGAGTGTCAATTATTTCCTTAGGTGAAAAAGCTCAGTTTTCAGCCTACGACTTATATTTCAACAATGATCATCCTGTTATGTCTGTAAAAAAGCTTGGGTTGATCACTTATATGAGATTGGATATACAAAGGTTGATTTTTGGTTGGTCTCCCCAAATAGCAGAACCTATAGAAATTTTGCCGAAACCCTTTATAGAGATTACTGACAAGCCTGAACCAGTAGAAAAAACAATTAAATATAATACTCTGGATATAGATTTTGTTGGGCTAATTTCCAATGAAGAAAATGAAACAATAAAGAATATGCATCATTATTTTATGAATGTAGAGCCTACCGCAAAAAATGATTATACGGGAAAATATAAAGGTTATAATCTTATTCTTATCACTGCTGAATCCTTTTCGCCTTATGCAGTACACAAAGATGTTACTCCTACCCTATATAAGCTAGTTCACGAAGGCTATTATTTTACAAATTTTTATACACCGATTTGGGGAGTCAGTACTTCCGATGGTGAATATGTTGCATGCACAAGTTTAATACCTAAAAGAGGAGTTTGGAGTTTCTATCTATCAGGCAAAAAATCCATGCCCTATGTTTTGGGAAATCAATTGAAAACTCAAGGGTATAATACTATGGCTTATCATAATAATACATATACTTACTATAAAAGAAACATATCCCATCCCAATATGGGATATGAATATAAAGGCGTTGGAAATGGTCTTAATATAAAAAAATCCTGGCCTGCTTCTGACCTTGAAATGATGGAAAAAACAATACCAGAATACATAGACAAAAAGCCTTTCCATGCATATTACATGACTGTCAGCGGTCATATGAGGTATAATTTTACCGGCAATGCTATGGCTGCAAAGAACAGAAAACTGGTTGAGCATCTTCCCTATTCTGAGGCTGGTAAAGCTTATATTGCTTGTCAGATAGAGCTGGATAGAGCATTAGAATATTTACTCAATAAGCTGGAAGAAGCGGGTATAGCCGATAAAACCCTCATCGCTCTGAGCTCTGATCATTATCCATATGGTCTTGAATTAGAAGAGATAGACGATCTTGCCGGCTATATGGTGGAAAGAAATTTTGAGTTATACAAGAATCATTTTATATTGTATACAAAAGGGATAGAACCTACTGTAATTGATAAACCCTGTTCCAGTCTGGATATACTTCCTACCATTTCTAATCTGATGGGATTAGACTATGATTCTAGATTGTTTATGGGTAGAGATATTTTTTCTGATTCTGAACCACTGGTTATATTTGAAAACAAGAGCTTTATCACTGATAAAGGCTTCTATAACTCTATAAATGGAATTTTTACACCTAATTCAGGAGAAAAAATTGATGAAGATTATATAAATACCATTAAAGATATAGTAGATAGTAAATTCTATTACTCTGCTAAAATACTTGAAACTGATTATTATAAATATGTATCAAAATAGGAGTCTATGACGAAATCATAGACTCCTATTCCCCTTATTCCTTCTCCTCAGTTTTCTCCGTTTGCTTTATTGCCTTTATCTTTGTAATCCTCTTATCCTCTACTTCCTCAATCCTGAAGTATATATCCTCAAATTCAACTTCATCTCCTACCTCAGGCATTTTTCCTGATAGACTTAAAATCATACCGCTTATGGTATCGAATTCAAGCTCATCCTCTGGAAGTTCTATATCCATTATATCATTTACTTCATCTATGCTAAGCATCCCGTTTATAAGGTATGTATTATCATCAATTTGTTCAAATTCTAATACTTCATCATCATATTCATCGAAAATATTACCTACAATCTCTTCAAGAAGATCTTCAATAGTAATAAGTCCGGCAGTACCACCATACTCATCTATTACAATTGCAATATGGGTTTTGGATTTTTGCATTTCTTTAAAAAGCTCGTCAATTTTTTTGTATTCTGGAACATAATATGCAGTTCGGATGATATCTTTTAAAGATACTTCAAATTCTTTACCATACTTCATCATGCTAAATAGATCTTTTATATATAAAATTCCTATAATATTGTCAATAGTTTCTTCATATACAGGTATTCTAGAAAAATGCTCTTCTACAATTACATCTAAAATCTCATCCAGCGTTGCATTTACATTTATAGCTACAATATCTGTTCTAGGTGTCATAACTTCCCTTACAACCGTATCGTCAAACTCGAAAATACTGTTTATCATCTCAGTTTCAGTCTCTCTGATAATGCCTTTCTCTTCTCCTGCATTTATCATTAGGCGAATTTCCTCTTTTGTTAAATCATCATCATAATCTTTAGATTCTCCACCTAATAGTTTTACTACAAAATTTGTTGAAACTGTCAATAATCTAACAATAGGAAATGCCAACTTGGAAAAAAATAAGATAGGCCTTGCTACAAAAAGTGCAATCTTATCAGACCATCCTAGTGCTAATCTTTTTGGCACTAACTCTCCCAGCACCAGAGTCACATAAGATATAATGATAGTAATTGTCAGAAAGGCTATTGTATTTGCATATGCTACTAGTATTGGTATATTTAATCCTTCTAAAACACGCCCTAGATGTGGTGCGAGAGTTTGGGCACCTAAACCGCTGGCGAAGAAACCAGCAAAAGTAACTCCTACTTGGATAGTTGCAAGCAACTTGCTTGGCTCTTCAATAAATCTGTCTACTATTTTTGCTGATTTGTTTCCTTCATCAATAAGAGGTCTTAATTTTGATTGTCTAATAGATACTATGGCCATTTCGGAAGCAGCAAAAAATGCATTGACACCTATCAATAATAAAATAACAAAAATTTGCGACCACAGGTCTACGTCCATTAAAAAAATTCCCCCTAATAAAGTACTTTTCTATATTATACTATTTATTCATGTGCATGCCAAGCAAAGATTATGCTGATTTATATTATTATTGCCTCATTGTATTGATTTTTTTCTGTATTATTATAATTCATCTATAGATGTTTCATATTTGACAAAAATTAGACAAGAGCCCTTATCTAAAAGATAGTAGTTCTTGTCTTAAACCAGATATAAATACAAATATCAATAATCCTAGAAATATCCTATCACATCTTCTTTCAATAAAAAGTATAAACAATATACCAAACAAAAATATATCTTCAAAAGTAAAATTTGTCGAGATAAAGTTTATCACTTTAACTAGATCCAACTTTATCTACCTACCTTAAATCCTAATTTTTCCATCATAGCTATTATATTCATAGCTTTTATACAATCATCTAAGGCTTTCTGTCTCCTCTCTGATACAAATGGTTTCATTGAATTCAATAAAATTATCCGTTTATCATTCTTATTTCCTTCAAATAATCTTTCCATTATATTGCTTAAAAGGGCTTCATCGAACAAATTTGCCAATGGATTGTTTAAACTCGTATTCTCAGCCCTTTTATCACCATTCCCATCTATTTCATTTTTTTTTTGACCGCTCATACCTTTTATGAGCATCCTCATCAATTCTTCTTTTAGACCTTCGAAATCATTGGTCTTTAGCATATTACTCAGTTTTTGTCCTTCAGGACTATCATTTTTATCTAAATATTGTATAAGCTCATTTTTTAATCCTTCTATATCTCCTCTATTTATTTTGTCTTTTACATCCTGGCTGATATTTAGATTAGGGTTATTATTTATCTGATCCATTACCAGCTTCTTCATTTGCTGCTGATCTATATTATCAAGGTCTACTCCGGGCATTTGCTCAGATATTTTTCTCTTCATCTCTTCAAAATCTTCATTGTTAGGCCTGTAATTATTCCTACCATACACTGTTCAACTACCTCCAATATGTCTTAATATTAATATACGAGCTGTCTTCGCTCTTTTTTTCCTCTATCCCTTCTATATATGATATCTTTATCGTATTTTAAATGTTCTTCAAAGCAGCACTTGTCATTTATAATCGGTTGAGAACTTTTTGGGGGTAATACAAAAACTAAAAAAAGTAAAAGCGCCACCCAAATTATATCATCATTAAGTAAATCATCTAAAAACCCCATACCAACCCCTCCTCGGGAACATTCTATTCTCACTATATTTTATTCTTTTCGCTTATTTTGGTTACAGCTTTTCCTTAGAAGTTATAAGCCCGGCTTTTTGCCAGGCCTATAACTTAAAACTTTTTGCAACAGAAGAATATGAAAAATAGTATTATTAATATCCATATACTGTTATTTCCCAGCAAGCTTCCTCCTAATAAGCTGCCTCCAGAACAACCGCAGCTTCCGAACCCATTGCAGAAAAACAGTATAAGGAGTATTATCCAAATCCAGTTACAACCAAATAACCCTTCTGTAGGTTTACAGCAATCGTGTGATGCAATGCCCATATAAGCACCTCCTTATGGGCTTATATCATCTTTATATTATATAGGGGTACCGAAGAAAGTTCTTCCAAAACCACCAAAAGCTATTACTGCCAAAATTATTATGAAGAAGAAATTGCTTTCTCTTCCTGATGTTATGCAAGAAGCCAATAGTATAAAGAGAACCAGCAGCAGTAAGAAGGAAAATTCACCTGGTTTGCAGAACTCTGTTACACCAGCAACTTTGTCACAACCGCAGCCTTGACCTATGCCTCCAACTTTATTTGAGAAACCCATATCTACACCTCCTTAAATCACAATGAAAATATTTTATGAAGAGACCCGGCAAAAACCGGGTCTTTGCCTAAAAGACTCCTTCGCCGAAGAAAGTTCTGCCAAAGCCTCCAAAAGCAATTACAGCAAGAATTATGATAAAGAAGAAATTGCTTTCTCTTCCCCAAGTTATACAAGATGCCAACAATATAAATAGAAGAAGTAAAAGCAGGAAAGAATTCTCACCAAATGCACCAAGTACATTGCCTACGCCACCTGACATATTAGCACCTCCTTCCCCAATCTGGCTTTTAATCTAATTAGTAATTTTATAGTGCAAAGCCAAAGGTCCTTCCAAAGCCTCCAAAAGCAATTACTGCTAGTATGATGATAAAGAAGAAGTTGTTTTCTCTTCCTTTAGTTACACATGATGCTAACAGTATAAATAGGAGTAGCAATAATAAGAAGGAATTGCTTCCGGGAGGGCAACATTTTCTTTCCTCTACTCCTAATACAGGGCCGCAACCGCAACCGCAGCCACCTACACCTGCTACATTACCAAAACCCATGATTACACCTCCTTCCATTGTGCATATGTTAGAGGAGGAAGTGGAGTTTATCTCCAGCACCGAGACCTAGGATGGCAAGGGCGATTAAAAATAGCAAGTTACTATTCTTGGCTCCGAAGGATATCAAGAAAACTAATGCCAGCAATAGCAAACATATATTATTCATAGCTGACCTCCTTCCACCCTAAGGGTTGTTCTCTCTTCCCACTTCTATACTATGTACAGGTCTTAGTTTTGTTACAGCCTGGCTAATTAATTTTGTGATAAATTTATGACAAGCTGTAGTTGAAATTTTAAGCATAATCCCTTATTATTAATGACAGTATATTTTTTGGAAAATCACTGCATATTTAAAGCTTAATGATTAATTAGACAATATGGGTAGAAAGGAAGATTGGAAATGCCAAAAACTCAACTTAAACCTGGGACTATGTTATATCCGGTGCCGGCAGTAATGGTATCTTGTACAGATGGGAAAGGAAATAATAATATAATAACCATTGCCTGGACTGGCATATTATGTTCAGAACCACCTATGGTGTATATTTCCATAAGGCCTGAAAGGTATTCTTATGAAATGATAAAAAATACCAAGGAATTTGTAATAAATTTACCTAATAAAAAGCTATGTGAAGCTTTGGATTTTTGCGGGGTTAAATCCGGAAGAGACGTAAACAAATTTGAATATTTAGGGCTAACATGTGAAAAATCCAACTATGTAGCTACACCTTCCATCGCCGAAGCTCCGCTGAGTCTAGAGTGTAAAGTTAGAAAAATAATATCGCTAGGCTCCCATGATGTTTTCATATCGGAAATTGTAGGTGTTTCTGTAGATGAGAAGCTTATTGATGAAAAAGGAAAGCTTGATCTTTCTAAAGCAGATCTTATATGCTACAACAAAGGAGAATATTGGTCTCTGAAAGAATCACTGGGCTTTTATGGTTACTCCATCAAATAGAAATAGGAAATAAATTTGGGGAAAGAGAATAATCACTCTCTTTCCCCAAATTTATTTCCTATATAGCTGAATATTATTTTTGATTTTTGACTTATTGAACTTCTTGATACTTTATATTTTTCAGCCAATTGTTGTTGGGTCACTTCCTTGCATGTAAATTTACAATATGCAAATTCTAATGCTGCAGCCCATATCTCTTTTTTCCCTATTTTCGGTACATCTGGGTAGGTTGATCTGATAAAGTCATACCAAATATCTTCAACAATTTTAGCATATTCATTATTATAGTAATTCTTCATCATTCTAAGTGTGATATTTTTTACATCTTCCCACTCATCTTTCCATTCATCTTTTAGCAAGCTATCAGAATCAATAGATACGGCTCTTACTTCATCATCCAATAGTACGTGATAAGGTTCCTTGCTGCCGATTTTGTTTAGCAAGAATACTGATTCAATCTTTATACTCTTTTCTACATCTGGTTTTAAAATAAATCTTCTTATTATATCTTCAAGTTCAATAAGGTTTTCTTTTCTTATTTTATCGAATATCATCTTTCTCAAAACCAATTTATCAAAACCCATAATAAAGTATATGACATCTTTTAAACTATTGTCTTTTTTCAATAAATCTTTTATTTCATATTTATCCAAAGATAAGAAATAGTATACTTTGTCTATTCTTCTTCCAATTTCCTCTTTTGGTAGTTGACATATATAAGGTAAAGGTCTAAATTCTCTAATTCCTTCCTTGGTTTCAGCAGCTATATCATAATAATAGTCTCCCAAATAACCTTCTTCATCATAATCCTTTAATCTATCCCAAAGTCCCAATGCTTCATTGTATTTCTTGCAATTAAAAGCAGCTATTGCCATAAGATTGATATATTGGGGATTCTTTTTGTTCATCCTTAAAAGCCTTTTATAGGCATCATAGGCTTCTTTATGCCTGCTTAAGCAGCCTAATGTATCCGCAATTTTATAAGCATAATCTTCATTCTCCGGATATAGTTTTTTTATTATCTTTATTTGCCTTTCCACCAAATTGTTTATGCCTAATTTATTATAGAATAAGGCAAGGTTACAATTGGCATGAACATTATATTCTTCATATTCTAGTACATCCTTTGCTAAATTTATGGCTGTATTAATATTACCTACATAATAATAAGTCAATGAAAGATTATTCTTGGCTGGAATAGCATTGGGCAGTTTTTCTACTACCTTTTCCAAATTGATTAGGGCTTTTTCATATTCTCTTCTTTCCATAAATTTAATAGCTTCTTCTTCCATCTTGTATATCTTTTCCAGTTCTTCATCATCTAGATTATTATTTGCTTCAATAATCAAATAAAGCATATCTGCTAGATGTTCTGCTTCTTCTGCATATTCACCGAAGGGTGAAATTTTTAAGTATTTCTCAAAATACTCCAAAGCTTTCTTAACCTTCTGCATTTGAAGATAATTGCATCCTAATCCGAAGTAACATTCATCATAGTCCGGATCTAAATTATTGATTATATGTAAAAGCACTCTAGTTGAGTGTTCTATGTGCCCCAACTCAGCCAGTAGACCTGCATAATTAAATTGCATATAGCTATCATCCGGCTTTATTTTTACTGCTTTTTCAATATATCTTAAAGCAGTTTTTAATTTACCGTTTTGTATATGCTTAAAACTAAGGCCGAAATAAAAATCTGCGCCTCTTTCAAAAGGTACAACTTTTCTGTTCATCAATAATACACCACCTAATTACCTATTGGTTTTTCAACATAAGTTTTTAAAACCTCCCGGCAGTATTACTTTAAATAAGTTTCTTTTTTCATTGCTTATAAATTTAACTTTTCCAAGTTGAGAAAAGGAATTCTTAATCCTTCTAAGCCCTGAACCTGTTTTTAAAAACCTCTTTTTTTCATCTAATACCAGCAATCTATGATAGAGCCAATTATTTCTTCTGTAGGGATTATTTCCATTCAACAATTCATGTACATCATATCTGTTATACAACGCTCCTGGATTGCTAATTTCTATATTATCACTTGAAATATATACTACAATCTCTCTACCAAAGCTGAAATAGTCTCTGTGAACAGCAGCATTGGCGATAGCTTCAAATAGCTCTGTTAAAGGATAATCTGGATCAATTATAATATTTTCTAAATATTCTTCTACCCCATCCAGCATAGATGTGATATCTCCATAAAAATAATGTTTTTTATTATCCTTTCCATTTATAACCTTTATCCCTGTATGAGTAAGAAACTGCTGAGGTCTATACCCAAATACTAGAAGGCCTCCTATTGTGGGATAAAATATCTCTCCATCTTCTTCCCTTGATAGTATTCCTAAACCCTCCAATAAAGGATAAAGGCTTTCAAACTTATCATATTCAATCTTTAGACCAGATTTCTCTAAATATTTCATTAGAATTCTAGTATTAAGCTGGTCAATATCTACATTGTATAACGGTATTGTTTCATACTGCAAAAGTCCTGAATCCTGAAGCATGCTTGCGATCTCTTCTCTTCGAGCTATATCGGTTGTAGATCCTCTCCTCAAATAAAAAGAACCGTTTTGAAGAATCTGATGAGGCCTTTGACTGCTTTTATATATAGTTAGCACTCCCACAGTTTTGCCATGATAATCTACTGTATCAAATCTTATAGTAACAGGAGGATCACACCTTTGACTTATTATTTGCTGTATTTGCTCCTCTCGATATTCTACTGGTTCTATACCTACTATCTTTTTTGTTTTATCTTGGATGCCAAATACAATATAGCCTCTGCCGCCCTTTGAATTTGCAATAGCAGATACATCCTTAGCTAATTCCTTTTTCTCCCATTCAGTTTTTAGTGAAAGTCTCTCCTTAAAGTCCAGCTTAGTGGATTCGTTCTTAGCCAAAAGGGATTCAAGTCTCTGCCTATTCATATAATGCACCTCATTTTGCAAATCCTAGTTTTAGTTTACCATATTGAACATAAATAACATAGTCTTATATACCATTATCTTTAACAAAAAAAGGTCATGGATATCCATGACCTTAATTGGATAAAATTATTCAATTTTATAATAATAATTAAAGTCACAGACTATTTTATATTTAGCCTGCGACTTAATTCCATAATAACACAGTATGATAAATATAATAACAGAATTTATTATAGAGGATCTAAACCTTCCACAAATATGAATAGAATGTAAAATATTCCTTAGAAATATATTTTATAAAAGCTAATTATTTCAATTTGACTACAGAACTTTCCTATCACCATTTTATATTGTTCTTATATGCATATATGGCAGCTTTAGTCCTATCATTTACATTTATTTTTCTAAATATGCTGGATACATGATTTTTTACAGTTTTTTCGCTTATAAAAAGCTTGTCCGCTATATCTTTATTATTCATTCCATCAGCTATAAGACATAAAACTTCATATTCTCTTTTTGTCAACTCATTCTCACTATTACTCTTATAGGGCCTCGCACTATTAAATTCCCTCACCAGCTCTGCAGCAAGTTTGGGTTGTATGTATGATATTCCTGCATAGGCATCTCTTATAGCTTTTGATAAAGAGGATGAATCTGAGTCCTTTAGCACATATCCTATGGCACCCAATTCTAAAGTTTCCATCAAGTACTCTCTTCCTTCATGTATAGTCAGCACCACTGTCTTCACTCTAAGATTTTCTTCATTTATTCTTCTTAAGGTAGGTATACCTCCTAATACAGGCATGTTTATATCCAGCAATAGTACATCTGGTTGTAATTCCCTGATCTTTTCAAGAGTTTCCAGCCCATTGGCTGCCTGTCCTACTACTTGAAAATCTTCTTCTAGTTCAAGAAGTTGTTTTATTCCTTCTCTCACTAGGGAATGGTCATCGGCAATCAAAATTTTTATTTTATTCATATAAATTTCCTCCTTATATATCAATAGGTATAGTAACCATTATTTTTGTGCCATTTCCAGGTGAAGAGTTGATTTCAAACTTTCCATTGAGCAAAGTTACCCTTTCCTCCATACTCATAAGTCCATATCCATAATCTTCATCAGCTTTTTTTAAGGAATCTTTAGAAAATCCTATTCCATTATCTCTAATCACCAAATTTATGCTATTATCTATAAATTCTATTTTTATCAATGCATTTGTCGCTTGCGAATGCTTCTTGATATTATTTAACGCTTCCTGTATAACCCTAAAAACTGCTACTTCTACTATTGGCAAAAGTTTTACTTTTTTCCCAAAAAACTTAAACTCTACAAAAGTATCAGAAGTCTCGTTATACTGGGTTACAAGTCTTTCAACAGTAGGAATCAAGCCTAAATCATCTAAGGACATAGGCCTTAAGTCGTATATAATCTTTCTTACATCTTGCAAACTAGAGCGCATAACATCCCTGAGGGCTTTTAATTCTTTTTTTGCCTTCTCCCTATCAATATCAATAAGCTTTTCACATAACTCAGATTTTAGTACTAAATTTGCTAATATTTGTGCAGGACCATCATGAAT
>JAAYMO010000083.1 GCA_012521375.1 Clostridiales bacterium | reverse complement strand
AGAGTTCGCTTTGGTAACCTAAAGGTCACAGGCAGTTCTACAGCTTGAACTCACAAAAAGCCTAACGGCATCCAAAAGACATCCATGTCCATGGATGCCCTTTGGAAGGCGTTAGATTTTTCTAAAGATATGAGCTTTAGAGTTACCAAAATCAATTCCTTTGTGAACTGCACATATGCTTATTCTTATTTGTAATAGTATCTAAGCATCAAACAAAAAAAACTGTGTTCTTTAGTGTTTTCAGTGGTTTCAAAAAAAGTTCGATGAAATTTTTAGCAGTGTCAAATCAACAGGATAAAAAAAACCATAGAATCTAATAATATTAGTGACAGTTAATCAATTGTGAGGGAGGCAGAAAATTATGTCTCAAGTTTTATTTTTTTTACAATTGTTCCTCATAGTAGTGATGGGTCTATACTTCTTCAACGCATTGAAAGGGCAACAAGGAGGAAAAGTTGTAATTGAGAGAGAATCCAAAAAAGAAATGGAAAAGCTTCAAAAGATGAGAGAAATTAAGCTTACCAAGCCTCTTTCTGAGCTAACCAGGCCTTCCAGTTTTGAAGAGATTATAGGACAAGAAAATGGTATTAAATCCCTAAAGGCTGCTTTGTGCAGTCCCAACCCCCAGCATGTTATAATATATGGACCTCCAGGAGTAGGAAAGACAGCAGCTGCCAGGCTTGTATTAGAAGAAGCAAAAAGGACCAAGGGCAGCCCTTTTAGGATGGATGCAAAATTTATTGAAATAGATGCTACGACTGTAAGATTTGATGAAAGAGGGATTGCAGATCCCCTGATAGGATCTGTCCATGATCCTATTTATCAAGGAGCAGGAGCCATGGGGCAGGCTGGAATACCACAACCAAAGCCCGGTGCAGTTACTAAAGCACATGGGGGAGTCCTTTTCATAGATGAAATAGGAGAACTGCATCCTATTCAAATGAATAAACTTTTAAAAGTATTGGAGGATCGTAAGGTATTTCTGGAAAGCGCCTATTATAACTCTGAAGACCCAAACATACCTTTTCACATACACGATATATTTCAAAATGGTTTGCCTGCGGATTTTAGACTTATAGGAGCCACAACTAGAGGCCCTGAGTCAATACCTCCAGCTTTAAGATCCAGGTGCTTGGAAATATATTTTAAAGCATTGGGCACTGATGAGATAAAGAAGGTATGCGAAAATGTTATGAAGAAAATATCCTTTGATATGGAAAAAGGTGTTGTGGATGTAATTGCAAAATATGCCAACAATGGTAGAGAGGCCGTTAATATTATACAGACCGCAGTAGGTATTAATATAAATGAAGGAAGAAAAAAAGTTTTGGTTAAAGATGTTGAATGGGTAATCAATAGTGGTCAATACAATCCAAGACCTGAAAAGAAAATTAGTAAAGAACCCCAGGTAGGGTATGTCAATGGCCTGGCTGTATATGGTCCTAATATGGGAACCATCTTAGAGATTGAAGCTTCTGCATCTATAGCTGAAAAAGGAAAAGGCAGGCTTACAATTACAGGCATTGTTGACGAAGAAGAAATAGGTTCCAATATCCAAAGTAAAAAGATTAAAAGAAAGAGTATGGCAAAATCATCAGTGGAAAATGTATTGACAGTGATGAAACAATATTTAGATGTGGATCCTAGCAACTATGATATTCATTTAAACTTTCCAGGAGGTGTTCCGGTAGATGGCCCATCTGCTGGGATAGCTGTAGCTGTGGCTGTATATTCAGCTATCACTAATACTCCTGTAGATAATAACATTGCTATGACAGGAGAAATCTCTATTAGAGGAAAGGTCATGCCTGTAGGTGGTATAGTGGCGAAAGTGGAAGCAGCAAAGGCTGCAGGAGGGAAAAAGGTTATAATACCTAAAGAAAACTACCAAGAAATTCTCAGCAATATAGGGATAGATGTGATTCCTGTTGAAGATATTAGAGAAGTAATAAGACTTGCATTAAATACCGGCGAACAGAAATATAAATCTATAACTGCTGTGTCGGATGCTGGCTTATTAGCTGTTAATGCTGTTAAGCCAATCCAAAATAACACAAATATAACCTCAGTCCAATAAGAAAGGCTTCAATTAGATATTTTTAAAAAAAGAAGCCTTTCTTATCCATTTTATTAAATTTGATACTTAAAAATATATAAATAGTGGAGACTTAAAAGCCCTTCTTCCTTCTTAATTCATAACCCTATTATTTCTATGTAACATCATTTAAGGAACGCTTGTTAAGGCGTTCCTTAAAATAGTAACTGAATTACTTTGTTGGTATATGGATTATGATTGTAAATAAAAAATGGTTGCCTAAAATAACTTATAAATATATAATATATTAGACATGGAGGACAAAGATATTAATAGATAATCATTATACAGGAGTGATAGCTATGGGTAATAATCTAAGACGACTGCCCCTCCTCCCACTTAGAGGATTAAGCATATTTCCATATATGATGCTTCACTTTGATGTAGGCAGGGAAAAATCCATTAAAGCCCTGGAAGAAGCTATGATAAATGACCAAATGATTTTTTTGGTCACTCAAATGGATGCAAATACAGATCTGCCTGAAGAAGGAGATTTTTATAGAGTAGGAACTATTTCAAAAGTAAAACAGCTTTTGAAACTTCCTGGAGATACCATTAGAGTTCTAGTAGAAGGAATATCCAGAGCAGAGATTCAAACAATAATTTCAGATGACCCGTTTTTTTTAGCAGAAGTGATGGAGCATAGCAGTGATATTGATGAGGAAGATTTGGAACTACAAGCATTAAAGAGAAGCGTAACAGATGCTTTTGAAGAGTATGTCAAGCTGAATCCTAGAATAGCTCCAGAAATATTAGTGACAATTTCAACAATAGATGATTCAGACAGATTGGCAGATATTATAGCATCAAATCTGACCATTAAAATAGAGGAAAAACAGAAGATACTAGCTCAATTTGAAGTAAAAGCCAGATTAGAAATTCTTTATTCTGTTATAATAAAGGAACTTGATATCTTAGAGCTAGAAAGGAAGATAAACAATAGAGTTAGGAAACAGATTGATAAAACTCAGCGGGAATATTACTTGAGAGAGCAACTAAAAGCAATTCAAAAAGAATTAGGCGATAAGGATGGCTTTGAAGAGGAAATTGAAGAATATAGAAATAAACTGAAAACAATGGAACTACCTGAAGAGGTAGTGAATAAGGTTGAAAAGGAGATAGACAGGCTTAACAAGGTATCGCCCAGTTCGCCTGAATCAGGGGTCATAAGAACTTATTTGGACTGGATTTTTGATCTGCCTTGGAATAACGAGACAGAAGATAATTTGGATTTAAAGAATGCAAGAAAAGTATTGGATGAAGATCATTATGGATTGACAAAAGTGAAGGAAAGGGTATTGGAGTACTTGGCTATAAGAAAACTTTCAAACAATATGAAAGGGCCTATATTATGTCTTGTGGGACCGCCGGGCGTAGGTAAAACTTCAATAGCAAAATCAATTGCACGCGCTATGGGAAGAAAATTTGTTAGAATGTCCCTTGGCGGTGTAAGAGATGAAGCAGAAATAAGGGGCCACAGACGAACCTATGTGGGAGCTATACCTGGAAGGATAATATATTATATGAAACAGGCAGGGACGAAAAATCCTTTATTTCTTTTCGATGAGATCGATAAAATGAGCAGTGACTTTAGGGGAGATCCAGCTTCTGCACTGTTGGAAGTTTTAGATGCAGAACAAAACAAGGACTTTAGAGATCATTACCTTGAGTTGCCCTTTGACTTATCTAAGGTAATGTTCCTTACAACTGCAAATACTACAGAGACTATTCCCCCTCCTTTGCTGGATAGAATGGAAATAATTCATTTATCAAGCTATACAGAGGAGGAAAAGTTGAATATTGCTAGAGACTATCTTTTGCCCAAACAAATAAAAGAACACTCTTTGAAGCTGGAGAATATATCTATATCAAGCGCTGCTATAAGAGATATAATAAACAAGTATACCAGAGAATCCGGTGTTAGGAATTTGGAAAGGGAATTGGCAAAGGTCATAAGAAAAGCGGCTACAGAGATTGTAGAAAAGGATATAAAAACCATTAGGGTTAGGCCGCGAAACCTTAAGAAATACTTAGGAATTCCTCGATATAGATATGATATGGCAAACCTTAAAAATGAAGTTGGTGTTGCTACAGGCCTTGCATGGACACCAGTAGGGGGAGATACTTTATTTATAGAGGTAACTACTATGGCCGGTAAAGGAAACTTAGAACTTACAGGCCACCTTGGTGATGTGATGAAAGAATCAGCCAAGGCGGGACTTAGCTATATACGCTCTAAAGCAGATGAGTTGGGTATAGACAAAGATTTTGCCAAAAATCTGGATATACATGTCCATGTGCCTGAAGGAGCTATTCCTAAAGATGGGCCTTCTGCAGGTATAACTATGGCTACTGCACTAATTTCTGCCTTGACCAGTATTCCTGTAAGAAAAGATGTGGCAATGACTGGAGAAATCACTTTAAGAGGGAGAGTTTTACCTATAGGAGGCGTGAAAGAAAAGGCTCTTGCAGCAAAAAGAGCGGGTATCAAAAAAGTGATTCTTCCAAAAGAGAATGAAAAGGATTTAGAAGAAATACCTGCCAATGTAAAAAAGGATATGGAATTTATAATTGTTGATAACATGGATGAAGTACTGGAACATGCTCTCTGCAGAGGTGAGGTAAATGATAATTAAAGATTGCAGATTCTTGATCAGTGCAGTTTCCAAGAATCAATATCCACAAGGACAACTGCCGGAGATAGCTTTCGCCGGCAGGTCCAATGTGGGCAAGTCTTCTTTAATAAATTCCCTTCTAAATCGTAAAAAGCTTGTGAAGGTTAGTTCAAATCCAGGAAAAACCAGAACTATAAATTTTTTTATGGTAAACGATGAATTGGTTTTAGTTGACCTTCCCGGCTATGGATACGCGGCGGTTTCAAAAGCTGAAAAACTGAAATGGGCTTCCATGATAGAAGAATACCTTATAAACAGGGAGAATCTTAAATCTGTTGTGCTTTTGGTAGACATACGGCACAAGCCTACCTCAGATGATAAGATGATGTATGATTTCATAAAGCATTATAGAGGAAGGGTAATAGTCGTAGCAACAAAGAGAGATAAAATAAGTAATAATGCTTTATTTAAAAATATAAAGATAATTAAAGAGACTCTAGGAACCGATGAAAGAGATATAATTATACCCTATTCTTCAGAAAACCATAGTGGAAGAGAAGAACTCTGGGAAGAAATGGTGAGGTCTATACAAGAATCGTAGGTTTATTCTTTGTTTTATTGAGGAGGGGGACTCTTGGATGCAACTCGTTATATAGTATATATCTTTGTATTTCTGATAGTAAACACACCAATTTATCTTCAGTTATACAGAGTTTTTCTCAAGGATAAGAAAACCTTTGTAATTATCATCCTTACTATTTTATACTGGTTTGGAGCAGTTTTTACAGAGAATTTTATACCATTTATTGTGGTATTGCTGCTTCTATATAGCTATCATCTGCCTGCTGGTGAAGGCGAAAGCTATATGAGAGATATTGATATATGGAGATTTAATAAACTTAATATATTGAATGTTACTATATTAACCCTTGTAGTAAAGACCCTCCTAACCATAGT
>JAAYMO010000006.1 GCA_012521375.1 Clostridiales bacterium | reverse complement strand
CGCTTCTCCCGCTATTTTAAAGCCATTTTTCACTAATACATCTTTAATCATCATCCTCATAAAAGTTGCATCATCTACAATTAAAATACCGTTGGCCATTTTACAAATCCTCCTAGTTTTTATTGATATGCAATACTATATTTTTTTCAACCTTTTGCTAGGACTAACAATATCTGTTATGCGAACACCAAAGCTTTCATCAATTACTACAACTTCTGCTTTAGCAATAAATTTACCATTTACAATGACATCTACCGGCTCGCCGGCTAACCTATCCAACTCAACTACAGTTCCAGGACCAAATTCTAAAATATCCTTAATTAATCTTTTTGTCCTACCTAGTTCTACAGTTATTTCAAGTGGAACATCCATTATTAAATCAATATTCTCCTTACTGCCTTTGTCATTTGTGTCATCAAATTGCTCAAATTGTATAGGTTGTACTTCGACATGGTCTTTTTCTATTCTATGATCTTCAAAATCCTTTGATTGTAAAAGATCATCCTGTCCTGCACTTTTATCTACTATTCGACTTTTATCTGATATTTCCTCCTTATCCACTGATCTTTCGCTATTATCTGGCAAAGGATTCAATAATTCTTTAACCATTTTTTTCGCAAAATCAATCGGAATCAACTGCATTATTTGGCTATCAAGAATACCTTCAACTTCCATTTTAAATGCAACTCTAACTATTAAATCGCTAAAATCATAATTCATCGGATTTGAATCTTTAAATCTCATTAAAAAGGCTTTTGGTGGGGATATATTTATACTTTTATTAAATATACTGGATAACGAAGTTGATGATGAGCCTATCATTTGATTCATTACTTCACCAATTGCACTTAGATGCAACTCTGTAATCTCACCACTGATATTTTGTCCATCGCCTCCCATCATAAGGTCTGTAATTGTTTTTACATCATCTTCTTTAAGTATCAGTAAATTTGTACCTTCAAACCCTTTTGTGTACTTTACTTCAACAGCAACATAAGGGAGAGGATATTGCTTTACCAATTCATCCCAAGTCATTACGCTCACCTTAGGTGTAGTTATAGTAACTTTGTGATTTAATATTGCAAACAAAGTGGTTGCAGAAGTGCCCATGCTGATATTGCCAATTTCCCCTAAGGCATCAACTTCTTCGGGAGTAAGAATAGAGTTACTATTTTCATCACCTTTTAGTAGTGCATCAATTTCTTCTTGTGTTAGCATATCATTCATCTATTTCATCCCCTCTCTTCTCAATTCTTGTTATCTTAACAGCAACTTTATTTTTTTTCAGACCTGGATAGCAGTAGAACTTAACTTTATTCCCTACATATATTTCTAGTTCTGAATCTATAGATTTATCTAGTGTAATTACATCTCCTTTTTGTAGATTCAAAATATCTCTCACATTTACAATAGATCTACCTAAAACTACTTTTATAGGCAAGTATGTTTTTTCAATTCTCTTTTCTAAATTTTTAATATCACTGATAGAAGTTTCTTTCGTTAAGCCCGAAAACCAAAATTTTGTACTTAATTTTGTAATTATCGGTTCAATAACAATATGAGGTATACATATATGCATTGCGCCTTCAACATTTCCTATTTTTATATTTAAAGTTACAAGGGCTATTGTTTCGTTTGGTGACATTATCTGTGCAAATTGAGTGTTTGTTTCAATATTTTTGAGTTTCGGTTTTAGTTCAGCCACATTTTTCCATGGATCTTTATATAAACCTAATATTTGATTTATAATTTTTTCAATTATTGTAATTTCAATCTCTGTAAAAACCCGGTTCTTTTCATAAGCTTGCCCTATTCCTCCAAGTATTCTATCCATCATAGTAAAGCTTATGCTGGGGCTAAACTCCATTAATATCGAACCATTCAGTGGTGCAAAATCAATCACTGCAAGGGTTGAAGGATTGGGCATAGAGTTGCTGAATTCATAGTATGTTAGTTGATCTACAGATAAAACCTCTACTTGAACTAAAGATCTTAAATACCCAGATAAGTATGTTTGTACTAACCTTGAAAAGTTTTCATGTATCATTTGTAAGGTTCTTAACTGATCTTTAGCAAATTTATTAGGTATTTTGAAATCATAAGCCCTGATCTTCGTTTCTTCTTTTTCTTCCTTTATCTCTTTCACATCTAATTCTCCAGCATTTAACGCATTAAGCAGGGCATCAATTTCTACTTGAGATAATACTTCAGTCAATAGGTCCCACCTCCAGCTACGTGATTATAAATTCATCAAAGTACACATTCTTCACCGATTCTGTATCAAGCAGCTTTTTTATTAAATCCAATATCTCTCTTTGAAGCATAGATTGGCCTTCTGAGCCTTTTAAATCTTCTTCAGTTTTACCTCTTAGCAATAAATTAATTTCGTGTCTGATTTCAGGGTTTTTTGCATCAACAACTTCTTCGATTCTGGAATTAGAAATCTCTAATTTAATAATAATTTTTAATATCTTATTGCTGTCTTTTATATTGCTAACAAAAGGTTCATCAAAAGAATATATTTTTATATTTTTATCTATTTTTATAGATTCTTGACTGTTTAAGTTGCTTCTGTATGATAAAAAAAAGATAGAAAAAGCAAATAAAATAATAATAAATAATAGTATTATTAATATGGTAATCAGAATGTTTTTCTTTATCAACTTCAACCCTCCGTTTTATACCAACTCATTCAACTGCCATTGGTTCTTATTATCATAATGTCTACTCTTCTATTATTCTGTCTTCCTTCAGATGTTTCGTTAGTATCTATTGGATGATATTCACCATAACCTACAGCAGAAAACCTTGATGGTTCTATATCATGATTTTCTACTAAATATTTTAAAACATTAACTGCTCTTGCAGTTGAAAGCTCCCAGTTGGATGGATATCTAAAAGTATTTATAGGCACATTATCTGTGTGTCCTTCAATTCTAATATAATTTTCTGTCTCTTTAATTGCATCTGCTATTCCATCTATAATATATTTGGAGTCTTCTCTTATCTCAGCTTTACCCGAATCAAACAGTGTTGCATCCAACATTCTTATTAGTAATCCTCTTTCATTAAGTATTAAAGTAAAGTTATTTTCTAATTGGCTTTCTTTTATAAATAACTCCACTTTGTTTTTAACTACATCAAGTTCATCATCCTGTGTAAAATTCTGCACTCCAGGGAAAATTTGTTCTAAAGATTCTATCTCTACTGTTACTCCGGAATCCAATACTCCTAAAGAACCTTGTAATGAACGCACAATAGCTTCAAATTTATGTGCGTCTATAGTTGCAAAAGAAAACAATAATACGAAAAAGCAAAGCAATAAGGTAACCATATCAGCATATGTATTCATCCAAGGAGCTACTGCACCGCTATCACCTGAGTCATCTTTCCTTCTTTTCCTTGTCATAAGCTACTACCCACCCTTACATCTCCTTCAGCAACCTCATTTTTTTCTTTTGTAACATTTTCTCTCAATTGAGGTGATAAGAATGCTTTAAGTTTTTCTTCGATTATTCTTGGGTTCTCGCCGGCTTGTATAGACAATATACCTTCCAACATTACTTCTTTTACTAAAATTTCCTCTGAGCTGCGGATTTTTAATTTTTTTGCAACTGGATTACAAAAAACATTTGCTATCAATGAACCATAAAAAGTAGTAATTATTGCAACAGCCATATTGGGTCCAACTGTTGAAGGATCAT
>JAAYMO010000082.1 GCA_012521375.1 Clostridiales bacterium | reverse complement strand
TGTTGATGTTCATTGCATCTGCACTGTGATAGTAGATTGTGAAACTATATTAGATGAGGTATTGGATTCCAGTAATCGTTGCAAATGCTAGGCCATTAAAATACAAATAAATATTAATAAATCCGGCCAATAAGCCGGATTTTTAATATTTATTTGCCTATCCAAATGCTCTTGTACCAATCTCAATGCTTCACCGAATCGTTAAGATGAAAGTGAATAAGAAGCATAGTTATATCGGTATATTCAAAGGTTTATCTGTTAAGGTGACCCCGTTATGCATAGTAGTATTGGGTACTCTGATGAATAAACTATAGAGTAGGACATAGTGTTGCACATTCACTTCAACTATTATTATATTACAAATTATGGTATATATAATGTAAAGCAACTTAGAAATAAGTCAGTATTGGTATGGCAAAGAAAGGCCAACAATTAAAAACCTTTTTTCTTCAGCCTGCAATATTAGGAGAGATACCGCTGGCTATCGCAAGCCTTTGATGGAAGGATTTAAAGCAACTGCTTAATTTGTATAATATGAAGAAAAGATGTGATATAGTCAGATTCTCCGGCGCAAATAAACCTTTTGAAGCGTATTTTGTTGAGTTTTGACGAATTATGCTTTACATAAAAAAGAAAATGTTGAAGAAAAGAGGATCAGAAATGAAAAAAATCTATACCACAATTCTATTCATTGCAACCGTATTTCTCTTATTCAGCGTATCGGCAAATGCTACAGTCATGCGGCACGTCATCTTTGTTCCGGACTACACAAGCGGCTATGATTTAATCGGAAAACCCGATGTCATCTACCAAAACAATTTGGCTTTTATGGAAAGCCGGACGATGGAACCTGAAAAGATTAAGCTATTTTTAAGACCCTCCCGGCAAATACTAAGTGATGATGAAGAGATTATTGGGTTGGCCAAGTCTCTCACTGCATCCTTAAAAGATAATTATAGCAAGGCAAAAGCCATTCATGACTGGGTATGTACCAATGTTTATTATGATAATGACAATTCCGTAAACCAAGATGTTTACGATGAAAACGGCTATCTGGTTGATAAACAGGCGTCCGATTATGTACTGGCCAATAGAAGGGCAAAGTGTGAAGGTTATGCCAATCTTTACTGCGCTTTGCTAAGAGCAGCCGGTATACCGGCACAAGTTTATACTGGTCTGGCCTACAATGATGGTTCATGGGGTCCCCATACCTGGACAGGTGCGTTTATCAGTGAGCAAAAACGATGGATCATCGTGGATTGTACGTGGGATTCCCAGAACCGCTATAGCAATGGAGAATATGTGACAAAGGGAATGAGAGAGAATTACTTTGACATTGATGTGCAGCGTCTTTCCAATACACATATTGTTGCGCTGACTATATTCGATGATCTCTATTATAATGCAGAGACAGAAGAAAAAATAGCAAGAGCTTATGGAAAGGATGCCAATCTTGACCTAAAGCGTACTGATCTCTATTTTTACTATGACAATGTATCCATGTCAAAACACTGCATCATACAATTCCGTCCGGGGTTTGGTCCATGGTGCATTCAGGAGTATTTTGATGAAAGCTGGGTGTCTTCAAATCCCGAAGTAGCGACAGTGGACCAATTGGGGAATGTTACTCCCCACGACTATGGTACCACCACCATTTCTCTTGCGCTTTTGGAAAGAGGAATGATAGCGTCTTTTGAACTAACGGTAGAGCCACAGAAATTTAGTCTGTTCTGTCCGCCTCTCAATATAGGAAATACATTTGAAGTCATTCCTGATTGGTTAGGAAATATAAGCTTTAATTGGCAAATAAATAAGGATCATTACACCTGGAAATCCTCCAACCCGGAGGTGGCCGTTGTAGACAGCAGGGGCAGGGTCACTGCGGTCGGTGGAGGAACAACGACCATTACAATGACATCTTTAGACGGCCTCGAATTGGCTGAGGAGGAGGTTAAGGTGAAACCAGTTCTGGAGGCCATACATCTGAACGTCAAAACGCTTACTTTGGAGCCTGGCACATCCTATTATGGCCTGTCGGTGAAGGGATCTCCTGAGGAGTATTATCCGGACAACGTGGGAATGATACTTGAATTTTAAT